>JAQGGU010000095.1 GCA_028289265.1 Candidatus Saccharimonadota bacterium
GGCATGACCATCGATGCCCTTGCCGTTGATAGGACCAAAAACACGGCAGTACTCCTCCCTCCATTTCATGTTTCCCGTGAAGCAAATGAAATGAGCGCGCTGCGAAGTTTATACGACCATGCGATGAGCCGGGCGCATACTTTCGAAGAGCAACAGTTAATCCACAGAGCGTGGAGTACAACAGTCGAAGGATTAGAGAGGTAAACAACCATGGGCGCCTTTGAAAGTTCGGCAAGTAGGGACGGAAGATGGGATCGATCCCGCTTGTCCCGCGAACGAGACAAACTGGCGCCCGGAGAGAAAGACATTGTGGCGGCTCAACTATCCAGGACTTTGGGAGCCCTGACGAGGCGCCGGCGCCTGAGTGTACTTACTTCTGGAAACTTAGGTTCTAAGGATAGTGCCCATGACGTATTCTTTATAAAGCCAGATTCCGATGGTAAGCCCGGAGACCCTACATTCGCTTGTAAGCGATTCAGGAAATATGACAACGCGGCACGAGAGCTTGATGCGATTGATATGGCAAAAGAGAGAGGATTCAGGACCCTGGAGCCAGCAAAAATGCCATTGCACGAGGTGGATGGTATTGGCCACATTTTAGTTACACACCAGCTGCCCCGATTCTCCACACTGAACCAGGTGGGATGGCAGGATAGTTATGCTGGCGACGTTACCTATGAATCTCGTATCGCAGCTCCTTTACGAAGTGCTTCAAAGTTCGTGGCAAATATGCACCGCCATGGGATAACGCATGGTGACATGCAGCTTAAGAATTTAGGCCAAATTCCTCCTGGCAGGTTTGTGCTATTTGACCTTGAGGGCGCGCAGTTCGTAGATCCCCAGGCGGCCGCCGAGGATTTAGATTTTCAGGACAGGGCAATAGCAGATGTCGGCACAATGGTCGTTTCTCTGGTAGACCGCGGATACATGTGGAGTTCTAGCGATCGGATGTTCGCCGAAGAGGTTACCCGTAATGTCTTTGACCCTTATCTTGAGGTGTCAGCTAATACTAACCCCGAAATAGTCGAAAGATTCGAGAGCATTCTAGACGAGGCTAAGCTCGAACGACAGCATGTCCACCCTCAGATGGCGCAGCATGTTTATCGACAACCGGCCATGGTCGGCTAACTATAAGACCAATGTAATGTGGGGCGGCACCGCTTGACTGAGGGTTAGTGCTTTATTATGATGATGGATAGGAATTAGCACTCTCTTACTTAAAGTGCTAATGAGAACCAAGTTAAAAGGAGGAGTACGGATGAGTACAAATATTCAACCGCTAGCAGATTATGTAGTCGCGCAGGCTGAAGAAGCAGAGAGTAAGACGGCCAGCGGGCTGTACCTACCAGACAACGCCAAGGAAAAGCCTAAGACCGCCAAAGTTGTGGCTGTGGGCCCCGAGGCGAAGCAGGTGAAGGTCGGTGACCGGATTATTTACAAGAGTTACAGCACGACCGATGTGAAGGTCGGCAAAGACGAGTACATGCTCGTCAAAGAGGAAGACGTGCTCGCCACGGTCAAATAAGAATGGCTATTATTGCTTTCATCGTTTTTGTACTATGCTTTACTGTCATAGAAAGACAAAACGTTGAAATCAAAGCCCAATTAAAGCGCATTGAAGAAAAGCTTGACGGAAAGAAGGAGAAATAAGGATGGCTAAAAAAGTATTTTACGATGATGACGCTCGCCGAAGAGTTCTTGAGGGAGCAAAAATTTTATACGACGCCGTAAAGACGACTATGGGTCCAAAGGGCCGCAACGTGGTTATCTCTAAGGGTTACGGCGCGCCGACTGTCACGCATGACGGTGTGACTGTGGCTAAAGGTGTGGATATCGCCGATGTCGACGACGAAACACTTGGATACAAAGTTGGTGCAGAGCTGATCAAACAGGCTGCTTCAAAGATGAACGACACGGCCGGAGACGGTACCACCACTGTTACGGTGCTGACGTACCACATCCTGAATGAGGCGAACAAATTAATTGCTGCCGGCCACAACCCGATGCTACTGCGCCGCGGCCTTGAAGCTGCTGCACACGATGTTATCGCCAAGCTTGAGACCATGGCCGAGGACATTGAAGGCAACAAGGAACGTGTCGCCGAAGTCGCAACCATTTCTGCTGGTGACGCCCAGATCGGTAAGCTAATTGCTGATGTTATCGAAAAAGTCGGTAAAGACGGTGTCGTGACTGTCGAAGAAGGCCAGGGCCTGACGCTCGACAGTGAAGTTGTCGAAGGATTTACCTTTGACCGCGGCTTCGTCTCTCCATACATGGTGACCGACACGGCACGCATGGAGGCTGTCTACGACAAGCCAGCCATTGTCGTTACCGATAAAAAAATTAGTTCAATCCAAGAGTTTTTGCCACTCCTTGAGAAGCTTGCGCAATCTGGCAGGAAGGATCTTGTACTTATCTGTGAGGATGTAGAAGGCGAAGCGCTCGGTACTTTGGTGCTCAACCGTCTGAAGGGTGTCTTTAATACCGTAGCTATCAAGGCGCCATCATTCGGTGATCGCCGCAAGGACACTCTCAATGACATCGCTATCCTGACCGGTGCAACCGTCATCACTGAAGACCAGGGTTACACGTTTGAAAATGCTGAACTTGATATGGTTGGTACTGCTCGCCGGGTACTCGCTACCAAGGATGAGACAACCATCATCGAAGGCGCCGGTGAACCGGCCGCTATCCAGGCCCGCATCGATCAGATCGATGCCCAAATCCAGGCCGCTAGCAGCGAATACGACAAAGAAAACCTCGAGAAGCGGCGTGCTGCACTGCAAGGCAAGGTTGCGGTCATTAAAGTCGGTGGCGCTACCGAAACTGAGATTGAAGAGAAGAAGTTCCGCGTTGATGATGCCGTAGCCGCCGTTAAGGCTGCCCTCGATGAAGGTATCGTACCAGGTGGTGGTGTAACACTGATCAACCTTATCGGCACCGTCAAAATTAGTGCCGCTGATGACGCTACCGTTACTGCCGGTAAGCAGCTGTTGCAGCGCGCGCTTGAACAACCATTCCGCATCCTTCTCACCAACGCCGGCCTCAACGCCGACGAATGGCTGCCGCAGGTTCGTAAGGGCAAGGCAGGGCAAGGCGTGAACGTCAATGAGCCTGGCCAGCTGGTAGATCTGAAGTCTGCTGGTGTCGTTGACCCAGCCCGTGTGACCAAGGAGGCTCTGCAGAACGCGGTCTCAATCGCCGGCACGGCTATGACCATGGGTGCGCTCGTGGTTGATGTACCAGAGAAGGCTCCTGCCGGGGGTCCTGATATGGGATCTATGGGCGGGATGATGTAAGGAGGGTAATGAGAGAACCGATATGGTTCTCTCATCGCTTCGCTGCTCTTTCCTTATAGCTGAAAAAATACCCCGGAAGTAAATACCGGGGTATTTTTAAATGTATTGATTTTATCCCCACATGCATTCATGGGGCTACTTCTTCCTCTGAGACTGAAAGAAGAACTTAGAAATGAATTCTAAGGTTTTAAATTTAATCGGCTTTCGTCTCCATTAGCTTTCGGGAATGAAGCTTCACGGGGCTTATGGTTAAACTAATTAGTTGAATATACGAAAAGAAGAGGGTATAATAGCAAATTATGAAACTATTTGGGCGTAAAAATTCTGACCAAAACGCTGTTCCAGCTGATTTGCAGCAATATTACAGTAGTGGAGGATCAAATGCAGGGAAGTGGATCCTGCGCGTAGGTCTTTTCGTGGTTGTTTTGGCAATCTTAGTTGGTGGTGGCATCTGGCTGTTCAATAAATTGTCAGATAAGAATAGCACGACTGCGACGCAGTCGACCAGTAGCCAGCAAGAGGCTGAGCGGAAGGCTGCCGAAGACAAGACTAAGGCAGAAGATGCCGCTAAAAAGGCTGCTGAAGAGGCTAAAGCCGCTGAAGCTCGCAAGAAGGCAGCAGATGAACTTGCCCGGAAGAAAGCCGCCGAAGGGACTAACCAGGGTGCTGCCACTCCTACAACTGGCGCAGATGGTGTCTCCGGTAGCACCACTTCTCCTCAGTCAACTTCAACTACTGAACTTCCAAACAGCGGACCAGGAGCAATACTTGCCGGTTTATTCGCTGGTGCGACAGCCTTTGGTACGCTTCTGCATTCAATCTTCCTCCGCCGCCGTCAGACTCGCTAATACTACCTCCCGAATAGTAAAACGACCTCTTACGGAGGTCGTTTTAGTTTTATGGCTTAGTTATCTTAAGCTTGGTTCTGCTGCGTGAAATAGTTGATCTCGTTTACGATGTCGAGCAGGGCCTGGGCGCGCTCTTTGTCGTTTTCGATCTGCTGTGCAGCTTCGTAAGCCATTTTGATGAGGCCATGGTTGTCAGAAGCCTGGATCATCATCATGGTGGTACGGAATTTCTCTACTGGATTTTGCTCAAGGTGGTCGATGAGTGGAGTTAAGGCTTGCAAGGCATCTTGCTTGATGTCAAGCAGCTCGTCTGTCGGCGCACCGCTCTTTTGCGCTTTGCGTGGAAGCACTGCTTCGAGATTGCCGAGCTCTGTATCAGTTTGCTGGGGAGCGTCCGGTGCTCCTCCTACTATGCTCTGGTTGTCATTATTGTTGTCGTCCTGGCCAAAACCTCCGGCTACCGGAAGATTGATCTGACCGTTATCGTCGTTGTCGTTGTGCTCGTCATGCCCAAACATGATATTCCCCCCCTAGAGTGATTTCTTAGCGTAAATTTCGTTGGCTTCACGCTTTTGATTTACAATACATGTATAATATCAGAATTTAAGCACAAGCAATAGTACTAGTAATTCTAGGGGGTAAAATGCTCGACGACCTAAAAATGATCCATGACCGCGACGCTGATGACGCGCTTGGAGTAGCCGAAAAACAGTGGCAGCAACTCCAGCATCGTTATGAAGTCGACCTGGCAGGGTTCGGCGATATAGCGAATGTTATCGTGGCGGGTATGGGCGGTTCGGCATTTCCGGCCGGGTTTTTGCGCAGCTGGCCGGGTACGTTAGTGCCGCTCGAGGTAGTACGCGATTATAATATTCCTTCGTATGTAAACGAAAAAACCCTGTTCATCTCGTCCAGCTATTCAGGTAACACCGAAGAAACATTAGCGGCCATCAAAGAAGCTGAGGCAGCCCATGCGCAGATCGCTGTGGTTGCAGCAGGGGGTAAGCTAGCGGCCTACGCTAAAGAGAAAGGCTACCCGCTGTATACGATTCCTGGAGGCATCCAGCCGCGCATGTCATCTTTCTACTTCCTGGCTGCGCTCGTACAACTCCTTGAACCTTTAGGGCTTGTGCCACACGGAAGTGACGTCGAACTCCAAGCAGCCGGCGAATGGCTCAAAGACCAGACTGCTTCCTGGCGCGCGGAAGTGCCCACGAGGGATAATTCGGCCAAGCAGTTGGCACAGGAGCTGATGGGCAAATCGGTCGTCATATACAGCGGCCCGAAACTGTTTCCGGTAGCAAACAAATGGAAAATCTGTTGCAACGAAAATGCAAAGAATGTCGCTTGGGTAAACCAATATCCAGAGTTCAACCACAACGAGTTTATTGGATGGAGTAGCCATCCGGTAGACAAACCGTACGCCGTAGTTGAAATACGGTCAAACCTTGAACATGAACGGGTTCAAAAACGCTTCGTTGTCAGTGAGCGCTTACTTTCTGGAAAGCGTCCGGCTCCAGAGGTAGTAGAGCCTAAGGGCGAAACTCTTATCCAGCAGTTGCTTTGGGCGGCTAACTTTGGTGATTTTACGACACTCTATCTCGCGCTGCTCAACGGCCTAAACCCTACCCCCGTAGGCCTCGTAGAACGCCTCAAGGTCGAACTCGACAGCTAAGCTACAGATAGGCTTGTGCACCACGCTTGCTATAATAAACACACATGGCTGATTTACAACGCAACTCGCTTCGCCTCGGTGGAGCACTGCTTTTGTCGAGTGCTCTTAGCCTTGGCCTCTTAATAGCAGGCGCCAGGAGCGGTGAAGATAGCTACGCTTACATGGGATGGAACTTGTTCCTAGCCTGGTTGCCGTTAGCATTTATGTTCTGGTTACTAAAAATCCTTCGGCGCGCCCGCTGGTCGAGCTGGGAGGGTATAGGTGTAAGCCTTTTGTGGCTTGGATTTTTACCAAACAGTTTTTATCTGATCAGCGACCTCATTCATATCCAGGAGTCACCTCAGAGTGAAGTGCTCTATGACGCTGTAATGTTCACATCATTTTCCCTCAACGGCATGCTGCTTGGATACATCAGTTTATATCTGTTCCATGTCCAGCTTCGCAGACGCATTTCCTCGAATATGACCCGATTCATCATTGGTATGACGCTATTCCTATGCAGCTTCGCGATTTATCTCGGCCGTGACCTGCGCTGGAATACCTGGGACGTCTTCGTAAACCCGGCCGGACTACTTTTTGACCTATCGAACAGGTTTATTAGCCCATTTTCTTACCCCCGGATGTTTATAACTACGGGCATATTTTTTGTGCTGTTGACTACCATGTACTATGTCGGCTGGAACATTGTTCGGGTGCTCCGATACTCGCAGACTTCGAAGTAGGCCGGCCTCTGTTATAATAGGGGACAATGAAAGAACAATTAGAGCAAAAAGTAGCCCAGGCAGTCAAAGATGTACTTGATATTGATGTCGAGATCGAGCTTACGCGCCCCGAAGAAAAATTCGGCGATTATGCTACTAACGTTGCTTTGCAAGTTGCAAAGCAGGCTGGCCGACCTCCGCGTGAAGTAGCTGAAGAGCTGGCTGCACGTTTGCGTGACGTACTACAAGGGCAGGTGAGCGAAGTAGGCATCGCTGGCCCGGGCTTCATCAATCTGCGGCTCAGTGACGCCGCGCTCCAGGCTGAAGTAAACCAAATGCTTGACGCCGAGATCCTTTATGGACAATCGGACCGCTACAAGGGCCAGACCATCGTTGCCGAGTACTCCGACCCTAACCCTTTTAAAGTCCTGCACGCCGGTCATCTTTATACCAGTATTATGGGTGATGCTATCGCTAATTTGTTCCAGGCAGCTGGCGGAGAGGTGCACCGCGTCAACTTCGGTGGCGATGTTGGTATGCACGTAGGCAAGACCCTTTGGGCCATTCTTGCGTGGCTAGGGAGTGCCAATCCTGCGGGTCTTGAAGCCATCAATCCTGAAGGACGTGCTGAATTTCTGTCGAAGTGTTATGTAGAAGGTAATAATAAGTACGAAGATGACGCCGGCGCCAAGGCGGAAATGGTGGAGCTCAACAAACAGGTCTATCTATTCCATGCCAACAACGACCATGAGTCGCCGGTAGCACAGATATATTGGACGTGTCGGCGGTGGAGTTACGAGTATTTTGACAAGTTTTACGCGCGTATCGGCACGAAATTTGAGAAATATTACCCCGAAAGCGAGACCGCAGGGCTTGGCCTCGACACTGTTCGTGCGCATACGCCGGAAGTTTTTCAGGAATCCGATGGGGCTATCGTCTTCAAGGGTGAAGACTACGGGTTACACACCCGGGTGTTCATAAACAGCCAGGGAATTCCGACTTACGAGGCAAAGGATGTCGGCCTGATTATGAAAAAATGGCACGATTACAACTTTGACCGTTCTATCGTTATCACCGGTAATGAACAGCAGCAATATATGGCCGTGGTACTGAAGGCCATCGAGCAATTCGCGCCTGAGTTGGCTCAGAAGAGCACGCACTTGACGCATGGTATCGTCAAGCTTGCCGGCGGTGTCAAAATGAGCAGCCGAAAGGGTAATATACTCCGAGCCGTCGATGTGCTCGATGTGGCCGCCGAAGCTAATAAGGCAGCGACAGGCAAAGAGGATGACCGAGTGGTTCTGGGGGCAGTAAAATACGCATTTCTCAAGCAGCGCATGGGCGGCGATATCATTTATGACCCTGAAGAATCTGTAAGTTTGCAGGGCAATAGCGGCCCGTATTTGCAGTATGCTCACGCCCGGGCATGCTCGATACTGAAGAAAGCGTCCAAGGAAGTAGGTCCTTTGTCGGATACAGCATTAAATGCCGGTGAGCGGACACTCGCGCGCAAGTTGAGTGAATATCCCGAGGTCGTCGCTACTGCTGTCGAAGAAATGATGCCGCACCATGTCTGTACTTACCTCTATGAGTTAGCTCAGACCTTCAACCGATTTTATGAAAATAACCGTGTCATCGGCGACGACCGCGAAGCCGACCGTCTGGCTCTCGTTTCCGCATATCGCACGGTGCTGGCGAATGGTCTGGATCTTCTCGGTGTGACTGCACCTGAAACTATGTAGACTATAGCAATATTGCAATTTTATCGAACTTATGCTATATTGTATGCAGTTAAGTAAAAACAGATATGCCAGATAAAAAAACTAATACCAAACCCAGCGACGATACGACAAATAAAGTCGAGGTTAAAGCTACGGTTAAGCATGGAAAAATGCGCGGCCGCAGGGTTACCGTGCTTCTTGATGCCGACGATGCTGTAAAAGAGCAGGTGAATGGTTTTGTAAATTTCCTCCGCGAACACGCCATTGTTGGCCTGGCCGTCGGTTTTGTGGCCGGTGCCCAAGCCCAGGCGGTGGTAAAACAGCTTATCTCAAGCTTTATCGATCCATCATTTCAACTGTTTTTCGGCGGTACTAAGCTAAGTGAGCGAACTTTTACACTGCATCTATGGGGTAACTCTGCTAACTTTGGATGGGGCGGTATGGTCTACGCACTATTGAACCTTGTATTTGTGCTGGCCATCATTTACGCCCTTATCAAGATTTTTAATCTCGACAAGCTAGACAAGAAAAAAGAATAAGGAGGCTATATGGAGCCGAAGGAAATGACCGAAGAGGATTGGAAAAAGAAACTCTCTCCGGAACAGTATGAAGTACTCCGCGAAAAGGCGACTGAAGCGCCTGGCACGGGCAAATTGCTCCACAATAAGGATACCGGTGATTATGTCTGCGCTGCTTGTGGCAATGTGCTTTTTACGAGTGACACCAAGTTCGAGTCCGGCTCTGGCTGGCCAAGCTTCTATGATGTCGCCAGCAACGAAGCCGTAGTGCTACACGAAGATACCAGCCACGGTATGCACCGCACTGAAGTAACTTGCGCGAACTGCGGAAGCCATCTCGGCCACCTCTTTCCTGACGCTTTCAACCAACCGACAGGCAACCGATTTTGCATAAATTCTGCTGCCCTCGAATTTAAAGAGAAGTAACATCCGCCCTTAACGGGTTGAATAAATTATTACACCGAAGTATCGTAATATTTTTCGCCCCAAACGGCCATTTGCTTGAGTATAGGGACGAGATCCTCTCCCTTTTTAGTGAGCGAGTACTCACAGCGCGGCGGTGCTTCAGCGAACATTTGCTTGGTGACGATGCCGTGTTCTTCGAGGTCGTCCAACCGTTGCGAAAGGGTACGCGGGCTGATGCCTTTGAGCGACTTTTCAAGTTCTCCGAAGCGCTTTGGACCTGTGGTAAGGTCTCGCAAGAGAAGGGCGGTCCACTTGCTACCGATGATTTCCATAGCCGAGGCAATGCAGCCTATGCGCGGCTCAAGTGGTTGAGAGAGTGTAGTGGTTTTCATAATAGTTAGAGTTAATACTTTACAAAGTATAGTGTTGAACTATATACTTACTATATAAAGTATAGCATAAACAGGAGGAATTCATGAAATTAGGCATAATTGTTGGTACGACTAGAGAAGGCCGCCAGACCCCTAAGCAGGCAAAGTGGGTTGCTAAGACCGCAGCAAACATCGAAGGAGTAGAGGTAGAAATTATTGATTTAGCCGACTACCCTATGCCGTTATTCGCTGAGGCTGTCTCTCCGCGTTACAACCCGAGCCGCACTGTTGATTCGACTGCACAAAAATACATGGACAAGCTGGCAGAGCAGGACGCTTACATATTCGTAACTCCTGAGTACAACCACTCTATTCCTGGCGTACTTAAGAACTCTTTTGACTACCTTGACTGGCAGATGATGAAGAAGCCTGTTGGCATCGTTTCCCACGGTACTGTTGGCGGCGCCCGCGCAGCTATGCACCTTAAGGAAATTGTCTCCGAAGCTCAAGCGGTGCCAATGTCTAAGTTTGTAGCTTTCTCGCACATGAGCGAGGCTATTGACGAAGAAGGGACTATCTCCGAAGAAGTTGCCGCTAACCCCTACGGGCCTCAGGGCGCGTTAGACGGTTTGCTTGAAGACCTCAAGTGGTACAGCGACGCTCTCGCGAAGGCCCGCAACGAAACTCTCGTCGCAGCCTAATCACATTAGAGAATGATAAAAACTCCGGCTGTGCATAAGCCGGAGTTTTTATTTGGTGCATTCCCGGGCTATAATGGGCGGAGTTATGGCAGATATAGATAAAAAAATTATTCCTACTAAACTTTTATGGATTGACCTGGAGATGACGGGACTCGACCCTCAACAAGATGTAATCCTGGAAGTCGCGGCTGAGATTACTGACTTTGAGTTTAAGACGCTCGCTTCTTACGAGGCGCGTATCCGACAACCACGCGAGACAGTGCTTGACCGCATGCAGAAGAACGTCTGGTGGGCTGATTATCCCGCAAACCGGGATGAGTTCGTTGCGAAGCTTGAAGAGGGGAAGTTGAGCGGGGAAGTCGAGAAGGAACTCATGGCGCTTGTCGAGGACCACTTCGGCCGTGAACCGGCGGTCTTGGCGGGCAATTCTATTTATAACGACCGCAAATTCATTACAGAATGGTGGCCGGCGCTCGACCTCAAGCTACACTACCGCATGCTCGATGTCAGTGCCTGGAAAATCTTTATGCAAGGGCGCTACGGTGTTGATTTTGAGAAAAAGGAAGTCCACCGCGCCTTTGATGACATCCAGGCATCCATCGCAGAACTCCAACACTACCTGGAGTGGTTCGTAAAAAAATCTGACTAGGGATGACGGAACCGAAGATTAGTATACTCTTACGAAGAAAAGGTGTTTAAATGGTATTTTTTCGAGAACTTAGTCCCCAAGAAACAGAAATGTATGGTGATGATAGTGACCGCTTTCTCATCTTTGAGCCCGAGAAAACGCCCGAGGAGGGAGACGTTGTCCGGAGAGCGTTCAGGGCCCGCTGTAAATATCGAAAGGCTAATTTTTTTGATGTATACGAGCCTGACGAAGCTTATGCCGCAATGCCTTATGCTACGCGAGGAGTCTATTTGGCGGCCGACGCGGTAGGAGGGGTCATTGTAGCCCTTGCCGAGTATGCTGACCGGACATTCGAATACGATGAGAATGGGGGAGCTGCAGCAGATGTCAGTAGTGCTCGTCGGCGCGCAAGAGGTATGGCGGGGGAAGTAGCCTTGGCTTCAAAAATGTTTGATGAGACCCGGAATCTCGATTTTAGTGCATTCTTTTTGGATAACCCGGCAAGTTGAATAGATTTTCATTCGGTTCACCATAGCTGTCAGCCCCCAGTCTCTTAATGTAGATGTCAAAAAGGAAAAATTGTATTATAATAGGTAGTCGATATGGATCATAAGACAGTTGAAGATTATATACTGAGTTTTAACGGCACAGTACGTGAATATCCTTTTGGAGAAGGTACGGCCGTGTATAAAGCTGGTGACAAGATGTTCGCGCTGGTTGCGGAAGGCTCTGAACCGCTGCGGTTGAGTGTAAAGGGCGACCCCCAGCTCAATACAGTGCTACGCGAAAAATACGAAACGGTCATGCCGGGGTATCACCTCAATAAAAAGCACTGGAATACTATCGTACTCAGCGGCCAGCTGGCCTGGGAAGAAATCCAAGATCTGATTCGCCATTCCTATATCCTCGTTACAGAGTAACTATTAGCGAGATTGTAATTGCTTGATGAGTAGCTCGGCGCTGCTGATCTGCTTTTGTAGCATAGTGCGTTCTGCTTTTGTGAGGGCTGCTGCTGACGCATTTTCGAGTTTGGCATGATAATCGTCGAGCTCCGTCTGCATGGTAGA
Organism: Candidatus Saccharimonadota bacterium; assembly: GCA_028289265.1. GTDB lineage: Bacteria > Patescibacteriota > Saccharimonadia > Saccharimonadales > UBA4665 > UBA4665. Next base: position 11,935 of record JAQGGU010000095.1, read on the forward strand.
GGCAAAAGTAGTGTCGTAGGTATTGGCGGCCAAGGCAGCTGCGAGCGCCTGGTCGGTCTTAGTGTTTTTTGCCAGGGCGAGCGTTTCAGTCTTTGGGCTGACTCCTTGCTTTTTCAGCTGTGCCAACACGGCCTGTTGCTCAGAGGTAAGGGTAACGCGTGTAGTGACCGCGAAATTCTGAAGGGTTGTTGATTTGGTTGCTTTGCTGCCTTCGGCGGCTACGCGGATAAGTTCCTGCTGGGTTTGAGCCACTGTCAGGAGTGCGAGCGGCTCTTTCTTGCCACCGAATAGGGAGGCCACAATAACAGCGACGATCATAAGCACCACGACAATCGCTCCAACTATGATCATGAGGTTTTTGCCAGACATACCGCCACTGCCAAGTAGGCCTGGCTTCTTAGGCTTCTCAGGGCTCATAAAGAAATCATAGCGGCCCTGCTCCTGTTGGTTAGGAGGCTGTGGGGGCAGCGGTTGCAAAGGGGCGGGGAACTGATTTTGGTTTGGTGGCATAACTCTTATATTTAACCATGAACGGATTAGATTGCCCAGACCTTTCGGCTTTGCACACTTTGGCTTTAGAGGTTAGCTATTAATACCTTGACAATTTATACTGTAAGTATATGGATGCTGTAGAAGAAGTTAAAAGTCGGCTGGCAATCGAGGATGTCGTCGGCGAATATGTGGAGCTGAAGCGCGCCGGGCGCAATTTCAAGGGGTTGAGCCCCTTTAGCAGCGAGAAATCGCCCAGTTTTATGGTGAGCCCTGAGAAGCAGATCTGGCACGATTTCAGCTCAGGCAAGGGCGGCACAATGTTTACTTTTGTCATGGAGATGGAGGGGGTCGACTTCAAGGAGGCGCTGGAACTACTGGCCCGTAAGGCCGGTGTGGATTTATCGCAGTTCCGTAGCGGCGGCCCTGACAACTCTAAACAAAAAGAACGCCTTTATGAAGCCTTGGAGCTGGCGACAAAGTTTTACCAGGTGCAGTTTAGTAATAACAAAGCGGCGCTCGAGTATGTTCTTGGCAAGCGGCAGTTTACCAAGGAAACGGCTCTCGAGTGGCAGCTCGGCTACTCCCCCAATAACGGCACCGCTTTGTGTGACTTTTTGACGGCTAAAGGATTTAAACCGCAAGAAATCAAAAACGCGGGTTTGAGCGCCCAAAGATACCGTGGTCTTGGGGACATGTTCAGGGGAAGGCTAATGATTCCGCTGCACGACGCGCAGGGCAGGGTTATCGGTTTTACGGCGCGTTTGCTGGAAGATATCAAAGACGCGCCGAAGTACATCAATACGCCGCAGACGCCGCTGTATGACAAGAGCCGGCACGTCTACGGCCTGCATCTTGCCAAAGAGGGGATCCGCAAGAGTAGTTTTGTGGTGCTAGTGGAAGGAAACCTCGATGTTATTCAAAGTCATCAGGCTGGTGTGCGCCAGGTGGTAGCAACGGCTGGAACCGCTATGACCGAACAACACCTCAAGGCCCTTAGTAGGTTTACGGGTGATATTCGGCTGAGTTTTGACCAAGACAAGGCGGGTATCAACGCTACCGAACGAGCTATTCCGATTGCCAGTAAGGCTGGCGTTTCCTTGAGTATGATTACCATTCCGAGCGGCAAGGACCCCGACGAGTTGATTAAGCAGGATGCGGATGCTTGGCGCGAAGTTATCGAAAAGAACCAATACGCGCTCGATTGGCTGATTGAACGGTATAAAATATTGCTCGACATTACATCAGCTGAAGGCAAGCGCAAGTTTAGCGATGTGATGCTACCGGTGGTACGACACTTGCAAGACAGTGTGGAGCGCGACCATTACCTTAGTGAGCTTGCTAAAATTGTCGGTGTCAGCCGCGAAGCTTTAACGGATAAGTATCAAAAAACTACCAAGAGCGCCCCGGTGGCGGCTATGAAGAAACGCGTCAACCCGCAGCAGCTCGATAAGCAGCTTGTGGAGCTCCGCCGCGCGCAAAACCGTCTGCTGATGTTCGCGCTTTTCCGGCCCGCACTACGCCGGTTCTTGAAATATCTCACCCCTGATATGCTTGTCGAGGAGCCGGCCAAATGGTTGCTTGTTTTTCTGCAGGAGCACCCGGACTTTACGGGGGAGGGAACGGACGGCCTTGACTCTTTGCGACCCGCGGCGGACTATGTTAAAATATTACTTGTAGCTTATGAAGAAGGGCAGTACCAGGATATTCCGGACATCGATCTGGAGCGTGGTGCCCACCATCAGCAGGTCACCATAGTAGGCCGATATGTTGAAACACAACAGCAAAATATTACAAACCAAAACACCGGGGCAGACACTTCGGTTAAAGATGACGTAACTGCCAAGCAAAATGCACTCAGCCAGCTTCTCTCTGAAGTGAAGGCTGGATTGTCGGTGTAAAACTGCTTATTGGTATGGATAGATAGATCTAAGGAGTATGAGTATGGCAAATGCCAAAAGTAATAAGGGAAAAGCCAAAGCAGAAGATGCTAAAAAGACGGCAACGCCTGCTGGCGAGGTGAATATAGACGAGGCCAAGAAAGTTCTTGTCGAAAAAGCTAAGAAAGACGGGCACGTTGAACAGCGCGATATCTTCGCGGTTATACCTGAGACGCCCGAAAATGCTGAGGTGCTCGACGCTCTCTATACCGAGCTAGCCGAAGCTAATGTCGAAGTGACTACTACCGAACCAGATGTCGCGGCCTTTACCGATGACTGGGTGGAAGAGGAAGAAGAAGCCGAAGTCGAAGGTAGCGGCAGTACCGTCGTATACCTTGATGATGACGTCGCTGACGACTCGGTGCGTTTGTACCTCCGTGAAATCGGTAAGATTCCACTGCTCTCCGCCGAGGAAGAGCTCAAGCTCGCCTATGAGATTAAAGCTGGCGACAAAGAAGCTAAGGACAAAATGGCAGAGGCTAACATGCGCCTCGTCGTTTCTATTGCTAAGCGCTACGTCGGCCGTGGCCTTGACCTGCTCGACCTGATTCAAGAAGGTAACACTGGTTTGCTACGTGCCGTTGAGAAGTTCGACCCAGATAAGGGATTCAAGTTTTCTACTTACGCGACTTGGTGGATTCGTCAGGCTATTACCCGTGCGATTGCTGACCAAGCACGTACCATCCGTATTCCCGTGCACATGGTCGAGACCATTAACAAGCTGCTTCGTACCCAACGCCGCCTGACACAGGAGCTTAACCGCGAACCGTCCAACGAAGAAATCGCTGAGGCGATGGAAATCGAAGTCGACAAAGTCGAGCACATCATGAAGATCAAGCAGGATATCTCTTCTCTTGACGCGTCAATCCGTGACGACGAAGAGGATTCTGTCCTTTCAGACTTCATCGAAGACGAAGATACTGTTTCTCCGGAAGAATCAGCTACCAACCAGCTTTTGAAGGAACAAGTAAAAGAAATCCTCGGAGCACTGACCGAGCGCGAGCAAAAGATCCTGAAGCTTCGCTTTGGATTGGAAGACGGCAAGCAGCACACGCTTGAAGAAGTTGGGCAGGAATTTAGCGTCACCCGTGAACGTATCCGCCAGATCGAGGCTAAGGCGCTCGCCAAGCTTCGCAAGCACAAGGATGCTAAGAAACTCCACGATTACATAAAGTAAACATTGGGTCTTGGGTCCGCGTACAAGGCGTCCTTTGGGCGTAATTGCTTGACTAAGAATTGCATAGCTTTGCGGCAAGGGATATCGGCGTGTATATTGTAGGCTCTAATCCTTTGCTCGATTTCCATACTTAATTGCATTCTTGTACGCGACCTCAGGCTGGGGTTATTAATGCATCTTAAGAAATGCTCTCATTATGGGGGCATTTCTTTTGTATTGGGGCATGGTTTGTTAAGCTTTAGGGAAATGGGTAGTACTATACAAACAAAAAGATCATTTAGTTTATTCATGCCTAGTGCCTTAGGGGCGGTGCTTTATAGCTTTCTCTCCGGGCTTATTATTTTGTTGCACCAGTTCAGTGCGGTGAAGCAGTACCTTCAGCTGCCCGGGGACGTGGATTTTATTCGTATGTTTACGGGATGGCTCGACCGGACTATTACCGGCAATGTAGGAGAGAGCCTAACGGCGACACTGGTGGTGGGGCTGTTCTGGGCTTGCGTGGGAATGGTGGTGTATGCAGTGCTGGTAGGTTTGGCACGCATGCTAAATGAACTTGGCGAAGGTTTCGCTCAGCGCGGTTATCTGTGGCCTCATGGGACGACACACAACTATCGACTCAAGGAGGCTGTTGAGCGGGGGGTACTCCGGATAGCCGCTTTCATCGGTCTGGTGTACATACTCCTCGGACCGCTCGCCCGGCTTTTGCAAGGTTCGCTGCTGATCGGTCCTAGTGCACTGTCTCTTTTTATATGGTTTGTGTGTCTATGGCTGAGCCTGCATGCATGTGTCGTTTTGCTGCGCTTGATCGCGCTACGCCGCCGACTCTTTGAATAATGTCGCCTTAGGGAAGCATCTCAAGGGTGAATCGGTTATAATAGTGCGGTATGAGTAAGAAAATTATCGGCCTGGCCGGTACGAATGGATCGGGAAAGGACACTGTCGGACTTGCGCTGCAAGATAACCACGGTTATCTATTCGTGTCCGTTACCGACGTGTTACGCAATGAGCTAAAGCGTCAGGGGTTTCCTGTTGACCGCGAGCACTTACGAGAACTCAGCGCTTCATGGCGTCGTGAGTTTGGCTACGGCGTGCTTATCGACCGCGCGATGGATGTCTTTAATGACCAGCCGAAGGGCAAATATAATGGAATAGCTATCGCCAGCCTCCGCAATCCGTTTGAAGTTGACCGTATACACGAGCTAGGCGGGGTAGTGTGGTGGTTGGACGCCGATCCGCTGCTGCGTTTTACCCGTATCAAGGCCAATGCCGCCTCCCGAGCTCGGGTAGAGGAAGATGAAAAGACTTTCGAGCAATTCCTGGCTGAAGAGCAGGCGGAGATGCACTCCTCTGGAGATGAAGCTACCCTGAACATGGGCGCCGTCCGCGACAAGGCGGATACCATGATGATGAACGCCGGTAGTGACATCAACCTTCTCAAGCAAGAAGTCGCCGCTCTCTTAATCGAAGAATAGGCTATATTTTGCGGCCTGCTTGCTTCGGTAATTTTTTATAGTCCGGATTGCTCCGTATATTGCGGTCTAATAGATGCCATAATTCCTTAAATGCCTTGGCAATTGCCGGGTTCTTGATACGAATGGCGGATGCCTCTTTCTCGAAGTCGATAATCAGCAGCTCGTCACCACTGACTGTCCATTCAACGGGGGCGGTGTAGTCGTCGGCATGAATCCACGTGCGCGTGAGGTTGGTGCTCCTGTCTATGGCGGGATTAGCCGCCGCTTCCTCGGTGTCGGGGGTGATGCCGCGCCGTTCAACGCCTTGCTTGGCGGGTAAGCTACGGATAGCGTCCATAGTCTCGTATCCCATAGTGGGAATATCGGCGCGGGTTTTTATAAAGTAGATCGGCTGAGCGTGTTTGGCCTGTTCGACATATAAAGATTTAACCGCGGTGTTGCCTCTGTAAGACCGTACATCCTGGTCAACATTGTTTTTCTCATAAGACTTCCGTAGCTCATGCATGGCTTCCCGCACCCCTTGTTCCAAGGCAATGACGCGATTACGCTCCTCCGCGACTATGTTGGTCAGGGCAATGGGGTCTTCGGCCTTGTATAGAAACTTCTTGTTTATTTCCGTTTTTCGCACCAGTCCCATGTCAACTAATGAGTCCAAAACCTTATACGCATTAGAGCGGGTAATAGATAACTTCAGAGCAACTGTAGGCGGCGCAGTTTCGCCTTGTTTAAGTAAAAATAAATAAACAGTCGCTTGTGCTTCATTGAGGCCGGCATTGATTAATAGCTCTTCCATGTCTAGAATTATATCCTAAATTATGGTTTTGTGAAGTAAAAATTCACAAACAACCGCCAAATAACAGATGATAAAACAAAACGTCACTATAAAATAGACAGAAAGTATATATAAAAATATAATACGTGTGTTGTAAATAATTACCCGAAAGGCGACATCATAATAGAAGCGATCAATACACCCGAAGACCCACAAAAGACTTCCCGCACATAATTGTTGACGAAGAAGGCCTTAAAAAATTATTGCCAGAATAAGTTTATATGCGGGAAGAACGCAGAGATCGTCTATCGCGCGAAGCTGCTTCCTCAAGATAAGACGATATTATTGTTACCATTTGTTTGAATAACTTTAAAACCTATATGATAATACTAAATATATACAAGGAGATTGCCATGACTTATCCCGAGAACGGACAGACAGCTATCTTAGAGCAAGCCCAACAGCCAAACTTGGGCATCGTGCGACCCGTAGGGGAGGAAAGCGTTGCAGTTATTACACGGCTGAGTGCTCGCGAAGATACACAAGAATATGTCGGTAATATTTTGCGGAGGACATGCGAGGCTGCAGGGGAATTGTCCTGCCAAGCGGTATGTATTCGCCGTGGTACGCCAGAGTACGACGAGAACCTTGATCGCCTGTGTGCTGACCGCAACCTTGCACAAGGTTTGAACAGGATAGGTATTAATCCTGAAGACGTCCTGATGGTCGCGGTAACGGGTAATGAAGTAGGATTCGGCGATGAACTCGACGCATACCGCGAAGCGGGTAAGCTCAAAAGCAACGCCGAAGGTTGGCAAGAGCTTCCTGGCTTCAACGCTTTCTTCGCCCGTCCCGAGGAGTTGCCGGCTATAGGAAGCAGGCTGGCTGACTGTGCTCATTTTGAGTTTGAGTTCACTGATAGTGAGGGCCGGACGGTCATCGGATTTGAACATGGAACACGGGACAACATGAAGGGGAGAGGGGCATATGCATTTGAAATTGACGAGAGCCCTGTTACTTATACTGAATACGTTCTTACTACTGCTCTACGGCATTATGGAGCAAATCCTTCCTCTCTGCGAATTCGGCTCAGCTCCTCAATACGAGGTGAGAATTTTAAGAAACATTTCGACAGCCGTGAAGCGATGGAGGCACATATACCCGGCTGGCTCGAAGCAGGATTCCTTGCAAACGCCACTAATCCCCGCTGGCATGAGGGCGAGCCTGTAGTCAAGGAAGATGAATGGCATGCAGATACTCGCGGTATGATGCTACACGATAT
>JAQGGU010000035.1 GCA_028289265.1 Candidatus Saccharimonadota bacterium
CGAAGACCCTCGAAGAACATGAATCGTTGACTAATCAGTACTGTAAAAAGCTCTGCAGTATATAGCTCAAACACGCCTCGAGAAGGCTTAAAATGTTGAAAATTAGACTATTTTTGCTACAATATGAGGGTAGCAAGGCAGGGTGAAAAGAATAAGCACCCCTGTAGCTACACTTTTGGTGGTTTAAAAGTTACTAAATCAGACAATTAACTCTAGCAAAAGTGTGGCCCGAGACTAGCGGCCAGGAGAATCATATTAGTAGTTTACGTTCCCAGACCATTCGGTCTCGAATGCCTTTAGACGCAGTACAATCCAGTGCTGTGTATCAAAAACTCGATAAGAAGTTGCACCGTAAGACAACGCGTAAGCGTGCTGTACGTTATGGTATCTTGGGTATAAATGCCCTCTTACTATTCGGTGTGCTTGCCTTTGTGCTCGTCGGCCAGCGCTCCGGTAATGCCAGTCCCGAAACAGTTCTCAGTGCTGCGCATGTCTCAGACGATGTCGCCAACCCTCTTGACCAGGTATCATCTGCCGATATTGCCCTCAATGTCGCTCGTATGAGTGGCCTACAGGAAGGTCCGAAGATTGCTGAAAGGGCTGATTCTGTTGATATTGAACTTTCATTGCCCCCAGCGAGCGCCAGCATCGTAGCCAAGCCGCAGGTGATCGCCACTGCTCTTAAGAGCAAGAAGGACATCCAGAAGTATGTAACAGTCGCTGGCGACACGGTTACCACCCTTGCCACGAAGTTTGGTGTTACCTCAGATAGTATCCGTTGGTCGAATGATCTTCAGACTAATACGCTGAATGTTGGTGTGACACTGTATATACCCCCGGTAACTGGTATTGTTTATACCGTCAAAGCCGGTGACACGCCAGACACATTGGCTGGTAAGTTCAAAGCGGACAAAGACCAGATAGTTGGTGCTAATGATGCCGAGCTCGCACCGCTTAAAGTTGGTGAGCGCGTCCTCATACCAAATGGTACCGTACAGGCACCTGTCGTTAATACGCGTGTTGCAAATGCTGGTTTTGGATGGGGTTCAGGTCCAGTCTATGGTAACAATTCGTACACTTATGGGTATTGCACCTGGTACGTGGCCAATAAGATCACTGTCCCTAATAACTGGGGCAATGCTAACACGTGGGACAACCGTGCCGCGCTCAGTGGCTGGGTAGTAAGTTCTATCCCACGAGCCGGTGCTGTCGGACAGACTGACCGTGGTTCGGAAGGCCATGTGGGGGTCGTTGAGGCCGTATCTCCCGACGGAACACAGATCAAGTACTCTGACATGAACGGTTTAGCTGGATGGGGCCGTGCGGGATATTCTGACTGGGTATCAGCCTCTAAGTTCGAGCACTACATTTACCAATAGTTACGCGCTATGCTCCGCATATTTTAAGTGTAGCTATCAACGCCGAGGTACAGCTGTATAGTGAATCAGTTCCAGGCTGCCTATAGTCGCATACGTAGTCGTATTGCACTTCAGTACGGAGTTTTATGTCGAAAACTGGGATACTACTTGTAATGGATTAGGCGAATCAGGCAAAAAATTTTATAATAAGGAAGACATGAATTTTATTGATAAGACAAAAGTTATTATTCGGGCAGGGGCTGGCGGTGACGGCAAGCTCAGTTTTCGTCAGGAAAAATTTATTTCCAAGGGCGGTCCTGATGGTGGAGACGGCGGGCATGGCGGCAATGTGGTGTTCGCTGCGTCGAGAAACCAAAACACGCTTGCGGCCTTTCGCTACCAGCGTGAATTGACGGCAGAGCCAGGACAATCAGGTGGCAAAAATAAGCGGCACGGTAGAAACGGTAAGGATCTCATTGTCCCTGTACCCGTCGGCACGGTCGTGAGTACTCTGGATGGCCAAGAACTTGCCGACCTTACGCACGACGGCCAAACAGTTGTGATTGCTAAGGGCGGAAAGGGCGGTTTTGGTAATGCTCACTTTGTCAGCTCCCGCCGGCAGGCACCGGGATTTGCCGAGAAGGGCGAGCCGGGCGCAGAGCTGGATGCCGCCTTGGAACTCAAGATGATTGCTGATGTTGGCCTAGTTGGCATGCCGAATGCCGGCAAGTCGACGCTACTTGCCCGCACGAGCAACGCGCAGCCGGAGATTGCAAATTATCCTTTTACTACTCTCAGACCAAACCTTGGCATGGTTGATATTGATAAAGAATCGAGCCTGCTGTTTGCCGATATCCCAGGGCTTATTGAAGGGGCGGCCGAAGGTAAGGGTCTTGGACATGAATTTTTGCGCCACATCGAGCGCACTGCGGTCATCCTACACCTTATCGACGCCTACAATGATAGCGTTGTCGAAGCGTATACAACCATCCAGAACGAGCTAAAAGCCTATGACGTCGATCTCAGCAGCCGCCCACAGATAGTGGTACTCAACAAAATCGATGGACTCGATGCTGACATAGTCGCTGACCTGGCCGACCAGCTCAAAAAAGTACTGCCCGACGCCACTCCGGTATACGCCATTTCGGCTGTCAGCGGACAAGGCATTCGCGAACTCCTCTACGCCGTGCGGGCTATCGTGACAGAGCAGCGCAAGGCAGTCGAGCTAGAAGTGCCTGAAGAAGACGCCATTCCCGTACTGCGGCTTACTGATGACACCGCTGCCTGGATGGTCACGCCGACCGACGAAGGCTTCATGGTAACAGGCACCAAGATCGAACAGTTCGCGTCCCGTACTGACTTTAAGAATGAAGAGGCCGTACAGCGCCTTCGTGACATCATGAAAAAGATGGGTATTTTGCATCAGCTAGTACGCAAGGGAATCGAACCGGGGCAGAATATTATCATCGCCAATAAGGGCACGCTGGTTTATTAATCCTACAAATAATTAAATGGTACACTGGTACTAACTATGAGTGCCAGTTTCTTTTTTTATGATCTCGAGACGTCTGGTACGGACAGTATGCGCGACCGTATCATGCAGTTTGCCGGGCAACGTACTGATATGGACCTAAACCCGATTGGCGAGCCAATCAACCTTATGGTGGCGCTAACTGATGAAGTATTGCCCGAGCCAGCCGCCATTATGGTGACGGGTATCACGCCACAAAAGACCAAAGACGAAGGTTATACAGAAGCGCAATTTTTAAAGATTTTTTACGAAGAAGTCCTACTGCCCGATACAATTATTATCGGATATAACAACATTAAGTTTGATGACAAGTTCATGCAGTGCACGCTGTACCGTAATATGTACGATGCCTATGAGTGGCAGTTGCAAGAGGGAAGGTCGCGCTGGGATTTCCTCGATATCGTACGGCTGACCCGGGCACTTAGGCCTGATGGCATCAACTGGCCATTCGATGAAAATGGCGTACCAAGTAACCGTCTGGAGCACCTCAGTGCCGCCAATGGGCTCAAGCACGAGCATGCCCATGATGCGCTCAGTGACGTCTACGCGCTCATTGGTGTCGCAAAGATCATCAAGGAAAAGCAGCCGAAGTTGTATGATTACTTGCTCAAAAAGCGTAACAAGACTGAGGTACTTGAAGTAACGGGTGACCACAATCAATCATTTCCCGGCAAACCCTTTGTCCATACTTCCTATACCTATCCCAAAGAGCTGATGCATACGTCCGTGGTCAGCGCTATTGGCCAGGGGCCGTATAAGGGCACCTTCTACGTTTTTGACCTTCGCTATGATCCGACACCCTGGATTGCCATGAACGCCGAAGAACTGAAGAAACATTGCCAAAAAACAGCCGACGAGCGAGAGGACGGCCACCAATTTATTCCGGTAAGAGAACTCAAGTGCAATCAGTGCCCGGCTGTTGCGCCTTTGAGTGTCCTGCAAGCAGATGCGTCGGCCCAGGAGAGGATTGGCATTGATCTTGGACTGGTGAGCCGGCATATGAAAATATTGCAGCAGCACCCGGACTTTATTAAAAGAGTCCAGCAGGCGCTCAGGCGGGAATTTGAAAAAGATTCCGACCCGGAGTGCCAGCTGTACGATGGCTTTATACCTGATGGCGATAAAGCAAAAATGGCAGTGGTGCGAGCTGCCGGTGCAGAGCAGCTGCGAGGATTTGATCCAGGCTTTTCAGACAAAAGGCTGCACCAGATGCTAGTGCGCTATAAGGCGCGTAACTACCCCTCAAGTCTGACTGATACTGAACGAGCGGAGTGGGAAGCCTATAGGGCAGAACGGTTACGCAGAGGGCTTCCGCATTTTATCGAAGAACTACACAAAGCCGCCAAAATACATACCGGTTCGGATGCTCAGTACACACTAGAAGAACTGCGCTTGTATGCCGAATCTATCATGCCGGCACCGGAAGATTAGCGACGGAGAAGCTTGGCTTTTAGTGTGATAGCCCGGTCCCGGTTGATGCCTGCGATAAGCAGCGCGATAAAGAACAGTGCTATCGCCAGGCTGATTTGCCAAAGGGCTGCATGGCGCCATGCCAGTACGCCGACAAGGATGAGTAGTAGTACGACAACGAGGTCGTAGAGTATTTGTATGTACTGGTTCTGTGGGAACAGTACTTTTATGGCCTTGCCGCCATTCTCCTGTAAATATTCCCTAAGGTCCTTAGCCCATTTATTGTTGATAGACAGAAGTCCGAGGCCAGCCAGTACCAGCGGGATGCCGCCGGGTCCGGGTAGCCATCCAGATGCAATACCAAGCAGTATTAGTAAATAGCCGCCAATGTCTGTGAGTATTCGTTTGGTCTTTTCTTTCATTATGCCTGCAATTGTAGGCCACAATGCTGAAAGTTACTATAAGATACTTGACCTGGGCGAGCGGGGCTGGAAAAATCCGCGAATTCTGTGTATAATACATCAGCTTAAGGGGTACATCACATGGGTGATAATATTGTAGTTAAAGGTGCGCGAGAGCATAACCTTAAAGATATCGATGTAACGATTCCACGGGAGAAGCTCGTTGTTATCACCGGACTGTCAGGTTCCGGTAAATCTTCATTGGCGTTTGATACCATTTATGCCGAGGGACAGCGTCGTTACGTGGAGTCGCTGTCTAGCTATGCACGCCAGTTCCTGGGCCTTATGGAGAAGCCAGATGTTGACCAGATAGATGGCCTAAGCCCCGCAATTTCTATTGATCAAAAATCTACTTCCCGCAATCCGCGCAGTACCGTTGCTACGGTCACGGAAATTTATGATTATTTACGCCTGCTTTTCGCCCGTGTAGGCGTGCCGCACTGTCCGATCGACGGCCGTCCTGTGACCCGGCAGACAACCGATGTTGTCATCGACCAAGTCGCTGCACTACCCTCAGATGCCCGCTTGATGATTCTTAGCCCGGTGGTGATTGATAAGAAGGGTGCATTTGAGCATATCCCGGATCAATACACGCGCGTCGGTTTTGCCCGTGCTCGTGTTGACGGCGTTGTCTATTCCCTGGATGAATTTCCAGAGCTTGATAAGAACTACAAACATACCATAGAAATCGTTGTCGACCGTCTGGTGAACAACGAAGACAGCCGAACCCGCTTAGCGCAGTCGATAGAACAGGCGCTGGATATTTCAGAAGGCCGTTTGATAGTCGTCAATGCGGATACCAATGAGGAGTTCGATTACAGCCTGATGTATGCGTGCCCGGAGCACCCGGACCTCAAAATCCCTGATCTTGAACCAAGAACTTTTAGTTTCAACTCACCGCATGGTGCCTGTCCGGTTTGTACCGGCCTTGGGTCTCGTATGGAAGTCGATCCTGAGCTGGTTATTCCGAATGGAAAGCTGACTATTGCCGAAGGTGCTATTCGTCCCTACAACCGTATCAATGTCGATAACTGGTATATGAAGAAGTTGCAGGCCGTCGCCGACCGTTATGGATTTAGCATTCACGTCCCGACGGGCGAACTTAGCGAAGAAAACCTTAATCGTATTTTGTATGGGACTGGCGATGAAAACTTTAAGATCCGTCTGGGCGCTGGCCGGTCATTCAATAGTACCTACGAAGGTGTTATACCTAATCTGGAACGCCGTCATAAAGAGACGGACAGCGAATTTATCCGCCGTGATATCGAACGCTTCATGCAGGAACGGCCATGTTTCAAATGTAAGGGCCTGCGTTTACGCCCTGAGGTGCTCGCTATCACCCTTCATGGCAAATCTATCATGGATGTCTGCAGTCTGTCGATCGACGACGCACTCGGATGGCTCGATGAGCTCTCCCTCAGTGATCAGGAAAAGCATATAGCAGAGCAGATTCTCAAAGAAATCCACGCCCGTTTGAAATTCTTAAAAGATGTTGGCCTCAACTATCTGACACTGCTACGTAGTGCTACCACGCTGTCTGGTGGCGAAGCGCAGCGCATTCGCCTGGCAACACAAATTGGTTCAGGGCTTATGGGTGTGTTGTATGTCCTCGACGAACCAAGTATCGGCCTGCACCAGCGTGACAATGAACGGTTGATCGGTACGCTGAAACACTTACGGGATCTCGGCAATACCGTGCTTGTCGTAGAACACGATGAAGATACTATTCGCACTGCGGATTACCTTCTTGATATCGGTCCCGGCGCTGGCATACACGGTGGCCATGTGATTGCTGCTGGTACGCCTGCTGAAGTAGCTAAAAATCCAAAGAGTATCACTGGCCAGTACTTGTCTGAAAAGAAGGTTATCGCCGTACCAAAAAAACGGCGTCCCGGAAATGGTAAGGAAATAGTTATCCGTGGCGCTCGTGAGAACAACCTACAGAATGTCGACGTGACTATTCCTCTAGGTAAGATGGTGGTCGTGAGCGGTGTCAGTGGTTCCGGAAAGTCCAGTCTCATAAATGACATTTTAGCCAAAGAGCTGTTAGCACGCTTGCATCGTGCGAATACCGTGCCGGGCCGACATGATGACATTGAAGGCATCAAACAGCTTGATAAAGCTATCATTATCGACCAGTCACCAATCGGCCGCACGCCGCGTTCAAACCCTGCTACTTATACTGGTCTTTTCACTCCGATACGTGAGCTTTTTGCTTCTACTCCTGAAGCCAAACTTCGTGGTTACGGTCCCGGTAGGTTCAGCTTTAATGTCAAAGGCGGGCGCTGTGAAAACTGTGCCGGCGACGGCATCATTAAGATAGAGATGCACTTCTTGCCGGATGTCTACGTACCATGTGAAGTCTGTCACGGTAAGCGCTACAACCGTGAAGCGCTTGAGATCCACTACAAAGGCAAGACAATTAGCGACATACTTGAGATGACCTGTGA
>JAQGGU010000048.1 GCA_028289265.1 Candidatus Saccharimonadota bacterium
ACGGTTGAATACATCATGAACGCCTTGAGCCCTACGAAAGTTACCCGTGTCGAGATCGATGAAGAGCGCAAGCGTGCTCGTGTAATCGTCCCAGAAGACCAACTGAGCATTGCAATCGGTAAGAGTGGACAGAACGTCCGTCTCGCTAGCAAGCTGAGTGGCTACGATATAGACATTGAGGCCGAAAAGCCGGAACAGCCTATCGTAGAGGGCAAGGTTGAAGTATCTGAGCTTCCTAAGATACCAAAGCTGAAGCGCAAGAGCGACCTCGAGAACTCACTTCTCGAAGCTATTGAAGAGCACGGGGAATAGTCACTATTACGGTAGGAACCCCTGGTTTCTTCCGTTACGCTGAGGGCCGAAATACATGAGGCTCTTCAGGCAGTTCTTTTACTGGCAGCGGTTAAAATAGCGGAGTGTATCCGCTATTTTTAATGAAATACAATGAATAATGTAGAGTTTTGGATCTATGAATAGTAATAATAAGCGGAAAAAACGAGTATGGCTCGCAGTGAGTATGGTTTCTGGCGTGTTACTTGTCGCGACCTTTATTCTGCTGTTTTATAGTCTGACTGTTCTCAATGACTGTCTCGAACGGTCATTTTCAGATATTTCTATTTCTCAGGGCCTATGTACGATTCCAGGACTAAGAACTGCTGCCCACTATAACTGGGTATTGGTACTGCTTATTTTCATCTCTGGCGCTGGCCTGATTTGGGGAATAGTGAAGAACGAACGTAGTAAACGGCAGATGGATGAGGAAGAAGATGATGAACCTCCCGTTGAAGAAATTGTAGTAGATAGCCAGCTGCCTGACACGCATGGCAGGAAGTCGCAACGGGATGAGGAGTTGAAGAGGCGGTAATACTTTTTGAGCGGGAGGGGTAAACAGTTTGCGCTGGATGAATACCTCAAGTCATAAAATGAATTAGCACTCTTGACGCCTGAGTGCTAATTTCATATTATGGAAGTAGTAGCACGTTCAGTCGCTCGCACATATATTCCGCAGTAAGTAAGTGTGAATACTCACAGTAATACATCAGCGAAATACACTAGAATACAAACAGAGCTCCTTCTCTTAGTAGGAAAGAGCAGCCGGAGTTGCGGAAACACTCCGCCACGCCGCACGATGAGATTACCTGGGTTTTCTCATTACTCTAAAGAAAGGTGGTAACAATTATGATGCCCAATAGTCCCGATTTTGAAAATTTTTTGAGCCATTTAACCAATAACGCGCTCAATAGCCTGAAGCACGCCGATGCGATCGCGCGTAGCTTTGGTAGTGCGTACATCGGCACTGAGCACTTATTACTTGGTGTGCTTGCGCAAGATTCAAGCATGGGTGCCAAGCTGCTTGAAGGTGCCGGTGTGACGCTTGACCGCGCGCGAATGGCCCTCAACCTGACCCCAAAAACATTAGTTATTAATATGGGTGCCAAAGGCCTAAGTGAGACAGCTAAGCTGACACTTAAGATGGCCTATGATGTCGCCCAGGATTACAGCCAAGAGTACTGCGGTACTGAACACATTCTCTATAGCATACTCAGCCAGAAGAATGCCCGCGCTACTATACTGCTTCGTGACATGAATATCGATGTCGACAATTTGACTCACGAGCTCGAACAGTTCCTGAACAAGCAGCAGTACGACGACGCTGACATGGGTGACGCAAGTACCGCCCGACGCACCAAGAAAGGAAAGAAGACTGCCCTCGACTTTTATGGCACTGACCTGACAGCACAAGCCCGCTCCGGCAAGCTCGATCCTGTCGTTGGCCGCGAAAACCAGATTAAACGCGTAGTTACTATCCTCAATCGACGCACCAAGAACAACCCTGTTCTTATCGGTGAGCCTGGTGTCGGTAAGACGGCTATCGTCGAAGGTCTGGCACAGCGTATCGTTTCGGAAGAAGTGCCTGACAGTTTGCTTGATAAGCGCATCGTGATGCTCGATCTCGCCGGCATGATCGCTGGTACCAAATACCGTGGTGAATTTGAAGAGCGTCTCAAGAAAGTCATGACTGAACTTGAAAGCGACAAGAAGACAATTGTTTTTATTGACGAGCTACACCTCATCGTAGGCGCAGGTGCCGCTGAAGGTGCTATGGACGCCGGCAACATACTGAAGCCAGCTTTAGCCCGCGGCAAGATCCAAGTGATAGGTGCGACAACTACTGCTGAATACACCAAGCACATCGAAAAAGATGCCGCATTGGAACGTCGCTTCCAGCCGGTGCAGGTGCCCGAGACTAACTTGCCGGAGACACTGGCTATCCTAAAGGGTCTGCGCAAGCACTACGAAAGCTTCCACGGTGTTACTATTACCGATGAAGTACTGGAAGACACAGTTCAGCTCGCTAAGCGTTACATTCAGGACCGTTATATGCCAGACAAGGCTATCGACTTGCTCGATGAAACGGCCGCCCATCTTCGCGTCGAGAAAGGCAAGACTTCACCCGAAGTCCGCAAGCTGCAAAAAGAACTAAAGTTGGTAAATACCCGAATAGAAGAAGCGGTCGATGCCGAAAACTATGAAAAGGCCGCTAAAGAAAAGACCCGCGCATCGCAGATCAACGATGAACTCAGCAAGTTGCAGGCCAACACAAAGGGAGAAAAGCGTCTCGTCTTGAACTCCGAGGATGTTGCTGAAGTTGTGTCACGGATAACCGGAGTACCAACAAAGAAAGTAATCCGATCTGAAGCAAAATACCTCATCAACCTTGAAAAGACCCTCAATAAGCACGTCATAGGCCAGGAGGAAGCCCTCCAGGCCGTATCGCGCGCAATCCGCCGCAACCGTTCCGGTATCGGTGCTACTAACAGGCCGATCGGTTCGTTCATTTTCCTCGGAC
This sequence comes from Candidatus Saccharimonadota bacterium, assembly GCA_028289265.1. Lineage (GTDB taxonomy): Bacteria > Patescibacteriota > Saccharimonadia > Saccharimonadales > UBA4665 > UBA4665. Next base: position 2,852 of record JAQGGU010000048.1, read on the forward strand.
CAACTGGTGTCGGAAAGACTGAGTTGGCACGCGTACTGGCACAAGAATTCTTTGGTTCAGAGAATGCCCTCATTAAGATCGACATGTCAGAGTTCGGAGAACACCACAACGTATCGCGCCTGGTTGGTGCTCCGGCCGGATATGTTGGCTATGATGATGGCGGACAATTGACTGATAAAATACGTCGCCAGCCATATAGCCTGGTACTCTTCGATGAAATTGAAAAGGCACACCCAGACGTCTTTAATATGCTATTGCAGCTACTTGAAGATGGCTACCTGACAGATGCAAAAGGGCGCCGAATTGACTTTACGAATACCATCGTCATCATGACGAGTAACATAGGTGCTGACAAGCTGCAGAAAGAATCAAACTTTGGCTTCCAGGCTGTTGACCGCAATGACCTCAAAGACCTCGACGCACTGCATGAACGAAACCGTGACAAGGTCTTAGATGAGCTACGAAAAATGATGCGCCCTGAGCTGCTGAACCGTATCGACAAGATGATTGTTTTCCACGCCCTAACCAAGAAAGACATCTTCCGCATCATTGACCTTCAGATCGACGATCTGCGCAAGCGTCTGCATAAGCAGGGTGTTGGCCTTGAGATAACAACGCAAGCCAAGCAGTACTTGCTCGAGCATGGTTATGACGCGAAAAATGGTGTCCGTCCGCTCCGCCGCTTGATACAGGATACTATCGAGGATCACGTAGCGCTCGAGCTGCTAAATGAGAAACTTTCAAAAGGCCATATCTTACAAGTTGCCGCAAAGCAGGGTGAACTCGCTTACACGGCCGCTACGGAATAAGTTACGTAAATAATCGTCGCGTAACCTCGTATCTGTTGCTATACTTTCCCTATGGAGCGTAAGCATGTTAATTCTGTCCGTCGACTTATAGCGCCACTAATCGCGGTGACGCTCGTCCTGCTGCTAGTCGGTAATTTCCAGTCGGTCATTGATTATGTTCGACTTTACAATTATCAGCCGCCGGCGGAGGTATCTGCACTGGCCGAGCAGACGACCATGACAGATACGGCCAAACGGTACTTTTACGTTAATCACCCCGAAGTAGCTGATCGTAGTACGTTTAATACCGAATGTAACAGCCGCGGTGAGCACACTATCGTTCTCGGTTGTTACCATTCGGTAAATCGGGGTATATATCTTTTCGACGTAAAAGACGTACGGCTGGACGGCGTCGAACAGGTCACAGCCGCTCATGAAATGTTGCACGCAGCATATGATCGTTTGAGTAGCCGCGAACGAAAGTATATTGATAAACAGCTTGAAGATTTCTTTGCTAATCGCGTCCAAGACGAACGTATTAGAAGTACTATCGAGGCATATCGGGAGTCAGAGCCGGACGACTTAGTCAATGAAATGCACTCTATATTCGCGACCGAAATCGCCGAACTAACTCCAGAGCTTGAAAGCCACTACAGCAAGTACTTCAATAACCGCGCTAAAGTCGTGGAATATGCTTCAACGTATCAGAAGGAATTTACCAGCCGTCAGAACCAAGTAAAGGAGTATGACGCGCGACTCAAGGGCCTCAAGGAGAGCATTGACGCGAATTCTGCATCACTAAAACAACGCGAGCAAGATATCCAAGCCATGCAGCGCCAAATGGAAAGCGACCGTAGTTCGGGTAATGCTGAATCCTACAATGCCCGGGTAGCCGCGTATAATGCCCGTGTCGATGCGTACAACCAGTTAATAAGGAGTACTCAGTACCAAATAGCTGAATACAACCGATTAGTTGAAGAACGCAACAGTTTGGCACTGCAGGTGCGCGAATTGACGCAGTCTATTAGCAGCAAGTTGAATCCCATAGAGGAATAGGCCGGTAAACGACACTGTATTACTATGATACAGTTTGTATCAGCGGTGATTTTGATGATTTAGATGAGTGCCTGATATAGTAGGGGGAATATGGTAAAGAAACAAGCTACACGATTTGTCTGCACTAACTGCGGGGCTATGACTAGTGCCTGGGCAGGCAAATGCCCCCAATGCGGTGAATGGAATACTCTTCAGGAGGAAGCGCCTATCATGGTAAATACAAGCGGCGGCTCAGTTGGTTTGCAGGGTAATGTACTGCAAGCGCAGGCCGTGAGTGAGCTTGTACGTAGTGACAACAAGCGCCTTACTACAGGTATGTCGGATGTCGATACCATCTTAGGCGGTGGTATAGTTGCGGGAAGTGTTAACCTAATTGCAGGCCAACCGGGTATTGGTAAAAGTACCCTTTTATTACAACTGGCATATGCAGTTGCCGGACATGCTAGCGTACTGTACATAAGCGGTGAAGAGTCGGCCCATCAGGTTGGACTACGTGCGGACCGTCTGGGGGCTACACGCTCAAAACTTCAGCTCGCTACCAGCACTTCCGCCGATGATATCGCGGCAACTATCGCGAGTGGTACATATGACCTGGTCATCGTGGATTCAATACAGACGATAGCTGCCAGTGCGGTCAGCTCCAGTGCTGGAACAGTGTCGCAGATTACGAATAGCACCCACCTCATCATGGCTGCTGCGAAACAGGTGAATACTGCCGTTATCCTAGTTGGTCATGTCACTAAAGAAGGCGCTATTGCCGGTCCTAAAGTACTCGAGCACGTGGTAGATGTAGTTCTGCAACTGGAGGGTGACCGTTACGGCGGTTTTAAGATACTGCGTGCGGTGAAGAACCGTTTTGGTTCGACGAACGAAGCCGGCATCTTTGAGATGGTCGAAACTGGGCTTCAGCCCGTTGATAATCCTTCAGCTGCCCTTCTTGAAGAGCGTCAAGTCAGCGACGGTTCTGTCGTCTTAGCGACACTTGAAGGCACGAGGCCTTTGCTGGTCGAGGTGCAAGCCCTAGTCAATAAGACGAGCTATGGTTATCCAAAGCGCGCTGCCAGTGGTATAGACCTTAACCGGGTGAACTTACTTATAGCTATGCTTGAACGCCGTACCAAACTCAATCTTGCGGAACAAGATATTTATATCAATATAGTCGGTGGTATGCGTATAACCGAGCCGGCAGCTGATCTTGCTGTCTGTATGGCTATCGGTTCGGCTTCAAAGGGCTTACAACTCAAGAAAAATGCTGTTGTCTTTGGTGAAATCGGTCTTTCTGGAGAGGTTCGTCATGTGCCGTTCGCTGAGAAGCGTATTGCTGAAGCCAAGAAACTTGGTTTTGAATCGGCTATCGGGCCTCGTCACAAGGGT
>JAQGGU010000113.1 GCA_028289265.1 Candidatus Saccharimonadota bacterium
AGCACGTCTCCCTTCAGGCGAACTACAACACCCGCGACCGCATTACTGGCTACATCAAAGCTGGCATTTGCGGTATAGGTCGTGGAGTTACTAGCCAACACCCCGTTCTCGTCACCAAGATTTACGGCAGTACCACCAGCAGCACAGTCTACATCAGTGTATATACAGAAGGTCAGGGCTTCCTGGACCTTGGCAGTTACGCGAAGGGTTGCTGCAGTGCTAAGGGCTACACCACCGGCATCGGTAGCGTTGTTTTCATCCGCCGGGCTACCAGGAGGCGTACCAGTCGTGTTGGTAAATGTCATGATACGAGCGTAGAAAGTACCAGTTGTGCTTGGATTTGTAATACCGTTGTTTGTGCCATTACCAAGTGTAATACTGACGGCGCCATTAGCGACGGTACCGGCAGCCCTTGTTAATACAATACGGCTATCCGAGCTATTGTTCGTATTGACACTGAGACCGGTAATAAGTCCTGTATTTTCGCTCACTGTGAGCGTCGCGTACTGGGAGTTAAATCCGAGTGGCGCGGTACATGTATCGCCGATGATAGGACTGTTTCCACAGAACTCGACGACCACTGAACCAATAGTCTGGTTATTCGTGACAGTAGTGAATCCAACCTTATAAGCAACGTTCGTGGCACTAGCCGCCGTGCTGCTCAGTAAGATCGAGCGGCTAGATACCTGGTTGTACGCATCAGCATGAGCCGGAAGTAAGACTACCAACAAACTGAGCATAAACACCACTGACAAGCCCAAGTAGCCGGTTCTTTTCAGACGGCTTTCGAATATGGACTGTATTTGTGATTTTAGTGTTTGGAACATTTGATTTTTTAGGTTTAGGGTTTTTGGTTTAAGCTTTTATTTAGCTTTTTGTCAGATTTTGTTGACTATTTTCTTCTTTGTCTCGACCCTTGATTGGCTTTTGCCTTAGGTTTCGCTCGCGAGGTGGTTTGGCCACCAGCTCGTCGGATAACGCTACGGTTGTAGGCGCGGATCAATCGTGGAAGACCGAATATAAGGAATGCCAGGACGAATATCACCGCTGCAATCATCTTGAACGGGATAACATAGAAAGTCTTTTTAGCGAGTATAAGCTCACCGTTAGATCCATAGCCAAAGCTACCCTCAGCGGTATAGCGGCCAAAAAGCTTCTTTTCTTTAACAGGATAATCAAATTTACGGATACTGCCGGGTAATACACTGCCGCGTGGTTGGGTGTTATTAATTTCGAATTCGTCGATAACTTTTCCGGAGAAGTTTTTAACTGTCACCTTACCAAAAGGCTGGAGGTGGATATTGCCAGAGTTCTTAAAACGTATGACGACATTGACAGGACCAGAGTTGAAGAGTGAACCAGTATTGTTGCCGCCTTTGATGGCAAAGCTTTCGACCTGTAACTGCTCTTTGATGTCGCCAGGCACGCGGATAAGGAAGATCGTACCCACACTTGCAGTCAAAGAAACGTTTTTGTCCGTTTCGCCGCTACCAGGCGCAAAGCGAATTGCGCCGTAGTAACCACCAGCAGCAGCATTCTTAGGTACACTCAGGGTGACACGGATCTCACGGCGCTCATTTGGTTTCAGCTGTACTGTCGGCAAAGCACCGACAAGCGTCTTAAAGCTATTGCCGGGCGCACTCTTGTCATCATCGAGGATAACGCGAGGCTCACCCGACTCGTCGTCCGATGATACAAAATCGTTTTTCACTCCGCCGACCGTAAGTGTAGAAGCGGTGATATTCTCAACAAACAAGCTGACCTGCCGTGAGCCGCCCTTTTCAATAGTCAGATCAGTACGAACAGGGGCAATCTTAAGGCCATTTCCCTGGTTCGACGACTGTGCAAATACTTTTGCTCCGCCCCCTGATAAGACCATAAGCCCTAACAGGATGAGCGCGAAAAAGCTCCGCGCTTTTTTCATTATTACCCCTTTTTGTCTTTAGACCGTCTAGCGACGTATATCTTTCGACGTATGTACAGTTGGTTCACATAAGTTGAACTTAGGTACATGGTAACAAAACATGAGCGCTTTGCCAAGTATAACTGGAGTAATAATTACAATAATGCCCTACTGTCGTGCAGTAAAGCTACCGAAGATAAAATAGTGGGTGATTAAAAGTTAGCCAGGCATATATATGTTAATGTCGCCACATAGCGACCGGGTTCCTGTTGACTCGATCGGTTCACTATATAACTAACTGTTAGCTTTCGATAATCATCAGTATTGTCACTGCTGGCGATAATCTCGCCGCTCTTAAACCTGAACTGATTCGGGACGTTGTACTGAGCATCTGGAGTAGTTGCGCCAGGGCCTGCTGGGTCCAGACCCACCGAAGGACCCGTATTGGAACGTGCGTTAAGGCCAAACTGACTCGTACCCGGTCGCGAGGGTCCTGTCTGCTCCATCCCTGGTATAACATTATTACCGGCTGTCAGCGTCCTGCCCGCCAATGTAATACTGTAGCCGTAGGGAGCATTAGTACTAGCAAGCATCTGTGACGTCGCGACGCGAGGCGTAGCTACGGACAATTCGCCAAAACTGACAAAGCTACCCTGAGCCGTACCGCAGTTATATCCATCTATGGTGATACCAGTACAAAATAGTAAGTACGGCGGCACCTCGGTAGTTATTTGGATATCAATACTAGTCACAAATACGACATTGCCGTAGTCCACTTCAGGACCACTGGCATCAAGACTCGTATACGTTGACATACGTACATAAAAGCTTCCGATTTCTGACGGATTAGTGATACCGCTAAATTCATATGTCAGAGGCTGCGGTGACACTGTCGTAGCCGCAGGCCGTGTAATTATAAGAGTATTGGTGTCAGAGTCGGGGTCGAGAAAAAAGTCTGAGGTTCCGGTTTGGTTTGTCAGTACGGCGTCCGATGCATCCAAACCGTTAGGTGGCGTACAGGGATCTGTTTGCTCATATTGATAATTCTCGCATATCTCAAACAAAATAGAACCAATAGGCCCACCGGTTTTTGTCGTAAAACCAAAGGCATAATTAACATCGGCAGCGCTGGTTGCAGGGTCGGAGAGTTCAACACTTCTCAATGCAAGTTGGTCCGCATCCGCTTTCGGAATGACAAAGAGTGGCCCGGCGAAGCCTAGTAGCATCACGAGCGCAAACAAGCCAGCACATATGTGCGGCACATGATGTCGTCGAATACGAATCCGACCGAGCTTACCCAGCTTCATGCCTTCTCCATCCGGACACTCCGAACTGTTTTATTTTAGTGTTTATCTTAGTAGGTTGCAGTCGCAATGAATTGCAGCTTGGTCGTGTAGACACCAGCCTCAGTAGTGTTGGCAGCCTTAGCAGCAAGCTCAATGTTCGTAGTAGATACGTCTGTAGCACCAAGTGTACGGACAAATGGCTGGCCGTAAGTAGTATTAGCGTCTGCCGGGTTAAACTTGTGGTTACCCGCCAAGCAGCTAAAATCGTTCGTTGTTCCACTCGGCGTCGTTCCACCAGGTCCAGTATTAGCATCACCGAAGTACTGGTTAGCTCCGTAGGTCACGACACGAACACCGAACTGCTCTGTGTTCGTAGCAGTTGAGTCTGCTACACATGAAGCGCCGAACGGTGAGATAGTGAATGATCCCGATGTAAGCGTATCGCCTTTCATGCGGACTATAACACCGCCCAGGGCATTGCTCGCCAGGTCGAATTTGGGAGTCGAGTCCGTGTAGGTTAGGTTCATAGCAGTAAGGACATTGTTGGAGTCACCTAAGGCGACAGCATTTCCGCCGCCAGCACAGTTGGACTGCGTGTAGAGGCAGAAAGTCAGGGCTTCCTGGACCTTGGCGGTGACGTTCAGTACGTTGGCGGTACTAAGGGCTACACCACCAGCATTAGTCGCTGCATTTTCATCGGCTGGAGCAGCCAATGTAGGAGTGTTGGTAGCATAAACCAAGATGCGGGCAAAGAAAGTTTGGTTGGTATTGTTAGGGTTACTGATACCATTAGTCGTGCCGTTACCTAGATCGAAACAAACTGGTGTGCTCGTAGCGACCGCACCCGGTGTCCTTGTTAGAACTATCGTGTTATCACTAGCGGCCTGCTGCGTTGTACTAACTGATAAGCTCAAGTTCGTGCAAGCGGCTTGGTTGTTTATAGAAACAGTGGCTTTGTTTACGTTAAATCCGGTCGGTGCAGTACAAGCATCTCCGATGATTGGGTTGTTCTGACAGAAACGTATCACTACCGAACCGACGGTCTGCGCCGAGGACGTAGTAAAGCCCACTGAATAAATCGTATTCTGAGCCGCCTGCTCAGCGCTGCTCATTTTTATATATCGACTACTGATAAGCGTGTAGGCCTCAGTAGGAGCGGGCTTTACGGCAGAGACAATGCCGAAGGCGAAAGCTGCTACAACTAGTAGCCAGCCTGCACGCCGAGCTTTCAATTTGAAAGTCATGCTTTCTCCTTAATTTTTGTATTAGTTTTTATATTACGTTTTGATTTTTAGATGTAACAACCGAAGTATAACACAAGCGTTTTAATCCACGCAACACTTTTTATGCTTACTTTATCCACAATACCCTTGTATACAAAAACCGCCCTTAGTAGGCGGTTTTTGTTGATTCAAGCTTCCTCTTTAGCGGCGGGAGCCATAGGTTGGCTTGCGGAAACTCTTCACTTTTTTGATCAAGGTCCATACACCAAACGCTACAGCTGCAAATCCGGCTAGTACAGAAACAATAAACCATGCTGGCAAGTACCAAAAGGTTGCTGTTTCTCGTAGTTCCTGAGAAGAATTACCATTAGTACCGTACACGAGACCAAGTTGAGCCGTATATCGGCCAGGCTTAAGGTTTGGAGCATTACATTTTACATCCTCCATATCAACTCCGGTATCGGCATTTTTGATTGTCTTACGTTCTTCATTAAGACAAACGTCAATACGGCGAGTCTGGCCGATAAGCACGAGGTTCTTACCCGGGTTAGCATCCTGAAACAGCTTATACTCCTTGCCGAATGTGTCTTTTATGAGGATACTGCCTGTCGGCTGTTCGGCGATATTACCATTGTTTCTTAATTTGTAAGATACATAGCTCGGCTTACTAGCGCCATAAAACTTACCGAACACTCCGGACGTGAAATCCTCATTAGGGGTAAACGCGCCAAAATCATCCAGCGTCAAGGAACTACGCGCTTCTCCCGATACCCTTACAAATAGCAGTGTTACCGCCGAACTAGTCAGGCTAACATTTTCACCAGTGTCGGGATTTACCGCTGAATATCGGACCGCACTATAGTAACTGCCAGCGCCCAGGTTCTTAGGAATAGAGATTGTAAAAGGCACTTCTACTGATTTCCCTGCGGCAATCTTGTATTGGCTTGAGATTGTCATGAATGGCTTCAACGACCACTTAGTGGGCTGCGTAGCTTTAAGGAGCAGCGCGGGTGAGCCTGTTTCATTCTGAGATTGGAAGTCTATTATTTCAACTTTTACAGTCAGCTCTTCGGTTTTGTCGATATTATTGACGAATAAGGTTTCGCTAATTTTATCACCCGGGCTTACTATATAGTCGCGGCGGGGGTTTACTCCAATGGCATTTGCGGCTGCGCTAACCGACGATGGCGTCATAATTATTGTTGTCAGTAGCAGAAAGCTAGACAGCAGTATCCCTATTTTTTTCATAATTTCCTCTTTATTACTCTGTGACCGCCTTATTGTAGCAACTACCTTAAGATTTTAGAATAAGCGTTATAGATTTTGACAACATAATCATTGAGTTATAAGAAGTACGCCTCCTGAAGCGGAGGCGTACTGTCAATTCATATTAAAAGCCGATTCAGTACGTTGACGTAGCAATGTAAGCGACATTCGTGCGGTAAATACCCGGTTCTGTCACTGGCGCGATGTTCGCGATGTAGCGGACAGCGAGCGTATCGCAGTTCACAATACTGGTACCAGATGAAGCGATCTGGACGGGTGACGCCACG
>JAQGGU010000092.1 GCA_028289265.1 Candidatus Saccharimonadota bacterium
ACAGGCCGGCAGCCGGCGCTAGTGGTGTCGAGGGCGGCGTGGCTAGCCTGGTGCTGCTGAGCGTGGACGCTCCTGGTGCGCGGCGCGAAGCAAAGGTGGCGGAGATAGTGGCCAGCCAAAAAGTATATGAATTTTTGCCAGCCAAAATGACGATCAAGCTGCGCAATGCAGGTAATGTCCACGTGGCGCCGTCAGGCACTATGTTTATCAAGCAAGGTAGCAAGCAGGTAGGCGCGCTTAACTTTAATGTCGAACGTGGTAATATCCTGCCTGGCACAAACCGGACGTTTGAAATGAGCTGGAATGACGGCTTCCCAGTATTTGAAGAGAAGACCGAGGGAAGTAAAACGACGCGTTCGCTAAAGTGGAACTTGAGTAATTTAGATAAGCTCCGCTTTGGTAGATATACCGCTAACTTAGTCGCAGTATACGACGACGGGCAGCGAGACGTGCCGGTTGAGGCTGTTGTGTCTTTTTGGGTAATCCCTTGGCGTATCCTCGGCGTCCTTCTGCTTATTATACTGCTCGTAGGCTTTGGTACATGGGCGCTGCTGCGTTTCGTATGGAAGAATGTGCGCCGCCAGGTAGCGGCCGTACCAGTGGAATCCGAGCCAGACCCAAGCTCTTTGGCTGCTGCAACAAAGAAGCCTAAGAAGAATCACCGCAATGAACGCCACGAAGAGCTAAAAACTGATGAAAACAATGAAGATGCATCGCCTGATGCTGCGTACCGCAAGCCAGTTGTAGAAACAGAGCGCCGTAGTTCTCCTGGTCAGCCTGATAGTCAGCAGCCAAGGCAACAAAAAGCCTCTACGCCCAAGAAATCGCAAAAAGCACTGACAGCCAACGATACTAACCGGCCATCAAAAGCCAAACACAACAAACGCAAGAGAAACCACAAGCAGCGGAGACGCCATGAGTAGGCAGCTCACCCGACTGGTGGTTGCTCTGTTGGTCGGCGTGTCACTGGCATTATGGATACCGGATAACACGGCTAAGGCAGCGGCCCCAAAGCGCATAAATGGCATAACCATTTCACCGGCATTCCAGGATATTACATTGAACCCTGAGAAAGCTAGTGAAACTTTCGATGTTGCCGTGACTAATAACACTAGCGAGCCGCAAGAATTCTCTTTATCGGTAGTAGACTTTGGCAGTTTGGATGAAAGCGGTGGCGTACTTTTTATAGGAGAAACCGAAAGGAAGTTGAACTATCGCTATGGTCTTTCAGGCTGGGCGACACTAGAGCGCGACCGTATTACTGTTGAGCCTAAGACTACCCAAAAGGTACCTGTTAGCGTCATTAATAAAGAATCCCTTTCTCCCGGCGGGCACTATGGTGCGGTATTGTTATCACCTGTCGCTTCTGGGGACAGGCCTATTAAGGTCCAGATCAACCAAGTCATGTCTTCGCTATTGTTCGTCAAAAAGCAGGGCGGTGAAATATATAATTTCGGCATGCGGAGTTTTGAATTTGACCGGAATATCTTCAAAGCACCGAGCACTGTCGATTTTCGGTTTCAAAATGCCGGTAACGTTCATGTCATACCCCGGGGAACAGTGACTATTACCGATCCGCGCGGCCGGGTAGTAAAGCGGGGTATCATCAATATGGACTCAGCGATTATACTCCCCGAAACGTTCCGTCATGTACTAACCCAGCTGACCTCGGTCAGTCCCGCCTGGATGCCAGGCAAATACCACGCCAGTATTGTCTATCGTTTTGATGGAGAGGACAAGACGGAGCTCCGCGAGGTCAGCTTTATGTATATCAATATTTGGTACCTTATCTTGGCCATTCTTCTTGTAGCTACTGTAGCTGCCGCGGTGTTACATAAAAAGACGCGAAGTATCATTTTTGCCGGCCTTCGTGCGCCTCTGCGATTAGTGCAAAAAACAGTCAGAAATATCAAAAAATAATCCTCTGGCTTTGGTGCCGCAGCAGTGGAAAACTAGCATCTTGTGACAAGACATAAGCGTTGTTTTCATGGGGTCAAAGTGCTATGCTTAATCTAACTGGATACGGAGTATTCGGGGCACGAGAGGGTGCATTAGTTGAGTAACAGCTCAAGGGATGAAAAATATAAAATTGCGAGAATTATTATCATCCAGGCTGAGGCCTATTGTTGCCGGTGTTGCCGGTCTGATAGCCCTTGCCGTCGTCCTGTCTGTGTCGCTGCAGGCGCAGGCGGCCGTTGGCATCAATAAAACAGTCAACTTCCAGGGTAAAGTCGTGAACCTCAACGGCACTAATGTCGCTGATGCCAGTTATTCTTTTCGGTTTCGAATCTACACCGCTGCTACCGGCGATACGGGAGTCAGCTGTACTGGTGGCTGTAAGTGGGAAGAGACCAAGAGCCTTACCACGGTCAACGGTATATTTCAGACCAACCTCGGCAGCGTGACGCCCTTTACAAGTGCAGTCGACTTCAACTCTGACAGCCTATACGTCGGCGTGCTATTTAATGGTGATAGCGAGATGACCCCACGTATCCGTCTGACAGCCGTCCCCTATGCTTTTAATGCTGACAAGCTTGGCGGTTTGGATAGCTCAGCGTTCGCGCAGCTATCTCCTGGTGCACAGCAGACTGGTTTTTTAAACGTTAGCGGCAACATTACCTCTGGCGGTATTATGTTTGCGAACACCCTGGATAGCGCTTCAGCTGGTGTACTCAACGTCGGATCACTTAACACTACCGGTATTAACCTCAATCAAAGTACTACCATAGCATTCGCGAAGTCACTGACGTTTACTGGCGGCGCCAGCAATTTCGACCAGTCGGCAAGTACTGGTACGTTCAAGACTGGTACGGGAGCCATAGCACTCAATGGCGACACGACTATAGCTGCCAGCAAGACGTTCACTGCTAATGGTATTTCGCTCATAAAAACCGACGCGAGCAATGCTTTCCAGGTCCAAGGCACCGGGGGTTATAACATATTGGGTGTTGATACGAATAGTGGGCGCGTAGGTATTGCGACCGGTTCTACGGCCCCTGCTTATACGCTTGATGTAAATGGAGATACCGGCATCAGCGGTAATCTGTACATGGGGTATGGGACTACCCGCACTATCACCGTGGCGTCAAATCCTGGCGGGGTGGGCAATACTTTGGCTCTTAAGGGCGGAGACGCAGGTTCGGGTAATAGCAATGGCGGTAATATCCAACTTACGGGCGGCCTTGGTAGTGGTACTGGCGCCCGCGGTATTGTGCTTCTTGATACTCCGGCCTTTACTACTACATCGAATGACGGTAACTGTTTTACCGGTGGTAACATGGTAAATGCCAGTTGTACTATCTCGGCAGTTTCTGTCAATAATACGTCAGCCATCATCGTAGGCTTTACCTCATCTGCGAATAATCCGACTGCTACTTTGCCCGATCCGGCCAATACGACACCAGGCCGTATTCTGTATGTGACGGGAGCCAATGGTACTAAAGACTTCACCTTGATCGTCAACGGTGGTGGCGTAGGTAACCAAATTGCTATGCGGCAAAATACCTCAGCTACAATGATCTGGAACGGTGCTGATTGGACCGCCGCAGGCGCCAGTAGCTCGACAACACTACAGGCCGCTTACGACAACACCTTGGCTTCAGCCGGTGGTGCCGAGATTATTCTGAATAACACGGCGACTTCAAACGGCTTGACTATCCGTAACGCTCAGACTAACCCCGTTACGGGAAGCGTCTTTGAAGTTCAATCTTCTATTGGCACCAACTACCTCTCAGTTAATAGCAACGCTATCGAATATGTTACGAACGGTGGTGCTGAGTCGAACAATACCTATAGCTCGGAGTGGGTGTCGATAGGTGCCGGTACTGTCAACCGGTATACGACGACTACTACGAATATAGCTACTGGGCAGGCATCAACAGAAGTGAATACGGCTGCTGCTATTGGCGCGGGCGTAAGAGTCAAGATTGCTCCAGCACTGAGTACTACTCCGACGCAGTACCAAGTTTCCTTCACTGGCAGGGCGGTCACTGGTTTTTCTGGCCTCTCAGTCAGTTATACTCCCGACGGTGGCAGTACAGTCATACCTTGTAGCTCGTATAGTACGCAGGCGCTCACCAATACTGGGTGGTCAAAGGTGACGTGCGTGTTCACTACTACCAGCGCGGCGGCAGGAAGTCCTTTCCTACAGATTACTCAAAGCGATGCTACTGCCCGCACCTTCTACGTTGATAACGCGAGTGTGACGCAAAGCACTATTACCTCAGCTCCGCCAAACGTCCAAATCGGTGGCGGTAGCTTCGGTGGTACAGTAACGCTCTTCACGCTTGATAAATCATCCAGCCCCCCAGTAGCGGCTGGCAACGATGTCTACTATGGATCTATGTATTACGACACTACCAGTGGACGTATCCAGTGCTATCAGGCGAATGGCTGGGGTGCATGTGGTTCGGCGCCTGACACCTTCGTCAACCTCACTCCCGAATACGCTGGTGCTGTCCTGAACGGCACGGGTGTCGGTACCATGACAGCCGACTTTTGCTCCAACCAATCCAGCGTGCTGGCAGTCAACACCGCTCTCTGCGGTACCGGCCAGGCATTGAACTTCTATAAATGGACTTCTCCGCAGGCTACGCAGCAGACATACAGCATCTACATTGCGTATCAGCTGCCAGGTGGATTTAAGAGCTTCCAGAGTAACTCGACTGTTCAGCTTACGGCCCGGACTGACAACACTACCACCGGTTCGGTTACCTATGAAATGTTCAGGAGTCAGGCAGGGGCGGTGACCGCTTGTGGTACGGAAACCACTATTACAACCGCTGTTAATACCTGGCAGACTGTCGGTATAAACGGTAATGAATCTGACGGCTGTGGCTTTAACAGTGCATCCGCGAACAACTTTGCGATTTTCAAAATTAATGTGAAAGCGAGAAGTAACGCCAATGTTTACGTTGGCGCTCTCAGCTTCACTATAGTTAACCAGTAGTCGAGATGTATATGCAGCGTAAAATCATCCAATTCAAGAAAATAGTAGGCAGTCTAAGACAAAAGCTTGTTAGCTCCTCTCTTGCACGGGACTTCCGGACCAGTAAGCTACGCCGCGCCTATGCCATGATGTTCTTTGTGCTTTTTGCCGTCTCTACGCTGACGGCGGCTCTGCAGCCATTCATTTCCCAGGAGCCGTATCGTCTGGATGTAAAAGCGCGAAATGTCCTGCCCGAATCGAACCCAAAGCTCGCCGAGGTATTGAAATATGACGCAAAGAAGGCAAGCTTTGAATACAACGAGGGTTACACCGGCCGATCCAACCCTGAGAGCGACATGGATTCGAGTGCATCACCACGGTTCAGTGCTTCATTCAGTGTGGACCCGACAAAAGGGGTAGTAGTAAATGATCCGCTTAGTGAAGTGAATGTCACTATGAAGCCAAAGTTCGGCCTGGGTCAAGGCAAACAAGAAGGTAACCAAGTGTTGTATCCACTTATCGGTGTCAAGGGCTACCTGGTGTATACCGCCCGTGTTAGCAGTGTCAAAGAGGATATATTGCTTAGTGAATATAGCAAAGATTCGCTGAGTTACGAGTATGAACTGGGACTTGAAGCAGGCCTCGAAGCCCGGTTGGAGAAAAATGGCTCCATAGGCATCTATGGTACCGACCTTCCCCTTATGGGCGGTGTCTCAACTGGTACAGACAAAGACAAGGAACTGCTGGATAAGGCACGTAAAAACGCCAAGAAAACCAAACTCATGTTTTCTATTCCAGCGCCAGTTGTCGTCGAGACAGACAAATCAGTCTCACAGGTGAAGGCGCATTTTGAACTGGATGGAAATAAAGTGACATTGGTAGCAGAAAATTTGAAGGGCGCATCGTATCCGCTGAGTATTGACCCAAGCGTGTACATCGAGACCGCCCAGAAGCTCATGAGGGGCAACAGTGAAACCAATATCGACTTCGACGTCAGTAACGAACTTATCCAAAAAGGTAAGTTGAGCGGCGGACGTTTTGATAACTGGACAAATACCATGGTATTACCCGCCTCCCGCTGGGGACATACTACTGCTGTAGCTGGCGGTTACATTTACGTGGTAGGGGGCATGGACTCAAGCAATACCCGGTCAGGTGCAGTTTATTGGGCGAAATTCAATGAAACTACGGGGGCTATTGAGGCGCCGAACCCCGGTAATGGTGCCTGCGCAAACTGGTGTACGAATGCCGCCTATAACTTGCCGGTAGCGCTCAATGCTCATGCAATGGTCGCCTACAACGGCTTCCTCTATGTCCTTGGCGGCGAATCGGCAGCGGGAAGGGTCAATACGGTGTATGTTGCGAAGATTGGTGCCAACGGCGAACCCAGTCTATGGCACCCCACAGATACAGACTCGAACAACTGGCAATACTGGAACAGTTCGACCTTGTCCAATGAGCGCAGTTACGCCAGTGCGGTTGCGTACAATAACCGTTTGTATCTCACGGGTGGGCGCACAAATGCGGCGGCAGGTGGTGTAAATACAGTAGAGATGGCAGATATCACTCCTACCGGTATGCTCGGCGGCTGGACGACATCCGGCATGTCAAATATTCCGTCTGTTCGGCATATGCACAACGCACTTGTCTATAATGACCGGTTATATGTACTTGGCGGTAATAGTGGCGGTGTTGTGCAGAGCAGTGTGCAGTATATACGTATTGCGAACGACGGATCATTAGCAGGTTCATGGGTTACCACCACGCCGATGGGATCTCCACGACTGTCGCAGGGCGGAAATTTTGCAACTATTTGGGGTGGATACATCTATGTGGCGGGTGGCTGTAGTGCCGTTGCCGGAGCAGGCGACTACTGTTCGGTTACGGGGCTTTCGAACGCCCGTGACATTCAAATCGCGAGCATAAATGCCGATGGAAGCATTGCCGACTGGAATAACATCATTGGTATTAGTAGTCCGCGTATGGGATATGGTTTTGTCGCGTGGCGCCAGAACATATATGGCATCGGTGGTTGCACGGCTCAAAATGAAACCACAGGGATATGTACTACGGCGGCGCAGCTTACGAACATTGGAGATATCAATCCCGATGGAGATGTCAGTACTGTCAACAACTCGGAGCCCGCCAATGCCTCGAGTACTACTTGTGTTGGAGCTAATCCAACGAACTGCGACCTTCCTGACGCCGGAGATAATGCAGGGCTTAGTGGCCGAATGTCGATGGGAGTGGTCATAAACAACGGCTTTATATATGTGATTGGCGGCTGTGTGGATGTTACTCAAACGACCACCCCAGAGTGTAGCTCGGGTCTGCAGATGAGCGGCAATATATCGTACGCGACCCTAGCCGTTGATGGAACCATCGTGAGGGCAACATGTACCTCCCCTAATGTCTATGGTACAAATACCGTTGGCGGCGTTACTACGGCCGGTACTTGGTGTGTGGATAGCACCAATAGGGTCAATGGTACGACAGGGGTGGGGGCCATGGCTACCGCCGTGTTCAATAATGTCATGTATACGATCGGAGGGTTTGATGGTGACACGGAAGTCGGCAGCGTTTTCCGGGTTGGCCTCAATGATAACGGTTCGCTGACGGGCGCATGGACTGCGACGACATTTGCCACCGCCGCACTAGGTACCGCCCGGGCATATTCGTATGCGTTTACCCGGGCAAACCCCTCCTCGGCTGGAACGAACCCCGGTAACTTATACGTCATCGGCGGTTGTTACAATGCAAATACGACAAGTGGTATCGGCTGTACCAACTACGAGACGACGGTGTATAAGTGCAATATCACGACTGCGGCTGCCATAGCTGGCTGCACTACCACCGGACAACAGCAATTAGACGCCCAGCCTGCGCAGGCGGGTGCCCAAGGTCTAGGCTTGATGGCAGGAGTGGTATATGCGAACTACATATATCTAGTAGGAGGTTCTAGTGTCACAGTGACCGGTGGTCCTCCTCAAGCGGAACGCGGGGAGATAATGTATGCCAAGATTAACGATTCCAATAACATTGTTAACGCTGTCACTGGAACCGCAAACGCTACGGGAGATGTATGGCAAACCTCACCAAACAAGCTAGAACCTGTTCGTCGCCGAGGTTTCGCATTTGGCTACAATGGATATCTGTATTCACTAGCCGGCTATAGCGGTTCGCTAAACCTGAACGACCTCTTGTATGCAAAGATAGATGTTAGTAATGGCAGCATTAGTCCCTTTACTACCTCGTTCGTTACAGTAAACCCCCGCTGGGACCTGAAGGCGATTGTGGCCAACGGTTATGTCTACGCTATCGGTGGATGTAGCTCAGGTGCGGCGCCGAGTTGCGATACTATGACCGGAGCCGTACAAACCTTCCAGCTATATAACAACTATAGTGGCTCGCCAGCTGGTTACTCTGCGACGAACACCTTCGGCCAGGACCGCATAGGTGGTAGCGCAACAGTGCTTAATGGGTATATATATTATGCCGGAGGTTGTACGACAACGGCTTGTACCACTACGACTAATAATGTCTACTACGCGCCGTTAAACCCCGATGGAACGATCGGCGCGTGGACGGCTTCACCCAACAGCCTGCCAACTACACTGGCGTGGGGTAAGCTGGTTGCGGCCGCGGGGACACTCTATTATGTCGGCGGCCAGACTGGCGCAGCTACTACGACTGCCGTGGCGACCGTCTATTATAGTACGCCAAGCAGTGGAGTTCCGGCCGCATGGGTGGCCGCATCGAATGGTTTACCATCTCAGCGTACTGAAATCGGAGCTGCCGTGTGGAACGATCGCATCTATGTCACAGGCGGAGTTAATAATGCCGCGACGCCTGCACGTCAAAATACTGTGTATGCCAGTCCTCAGCTTACGCCAGGCACGAATAGTATTACTTCCGCATGGGTATCGACAAATGGTTTCAATGTGGCCCGCAGCGCACAAGTAACGATAGCGTACGCCAACAACCTGTACATATTTGGCGGCTGGGACGGCACAAACTACTTTAATGATGTCCAGTTTACGCAGATAAATAGCGACGGTACCGTCGATGCCGGCTGGCACTATACTACCAGTTTGCCGCAGCGAATCATGGGGGGTGACGGCTTTGCGGCCAACGGCTATATGTATATATTTGGTGGTCGGTCGGCCGCTGCAGCTGCCACGACATGTACGAATAACACATACATTACACCGATAAGCGCGAACACGACGATAGTGACTGGCAACAATCCTACAGGTATAGGTGAGTGGTCACAAACAAACGTCGAGTATGCCGAGGGGCGTTATGGTGTCGCTGCGGCATATGACCAAGGGAAGGCGTATGTGCTTGGTGGTGGGTGTACAGCACCAGTAGCAGCTGCTAATAGGGGGTTCCTCACGGCTTTGCAAGCCCAACCTCAAGTAGCAAAGTATTCACGCATGATCGATACTGACACCGATGTGTTCCCGACGAAGTGGCTTATGAACGGTCTCGATAACTCCATCGGAGCCCGCTGGCAATTGAAATATCGCAGCATGACCAACCCGCTCAATACCGACCCTGCGACCATGTGTGCTTCGGCGGCTATGTCTACCTGGGGGCAGGAAACTAACTATGGTACAGTCAACTTAGGTACGCCCGACAACTACATTCCTAAAGACGGGGCGGGTACTAATACCAACTGTGCCCGCTACTTCTATCTCAGTGTATCCATCGATAGCTCGCAGGCTTTCGGTTACCCGGAAGATGTGGAGCGTGGCCCAACTATCAATGACATTTCACTGTTCTTTACCTCCGACCCGAGCAGGCGCCTCCGCCATGGCAAGACCTTCACCGGAGGTCTGCTCCAGCCCCTCGACACCCCGTTCCCATAACGCCGTTACCTTGTATAGAGGGCGACGCTTATGCTAAGCTGGAAGTATATGGCGGAGGGTAAAAAGCGGACAGCCGTAAAAGCACGTAAGGCGAGTACACAAGCTTCTAAAGGCGCGCGCAGGCGTCAGCGCACCGGAAGCGCTGTTCCGCGTCGCAATGAAACCAAGGCTTATGGTAGCCGTACAATTACCAAGACCTCTGGGCAGGGTTTATCTATCACTATTCAGGTACCACCTCTTCGCCGCCCAAAGGGTGGCGCGATTGACAAGAAGGCTACTGCTACAATCTCTCTCAAACAGCGTCTTTTGCGTCCTATCATGCTGGCACCAATACTAGCGATCGTGGCGGTGATAGGTATTGTCGGTATCCCCGGTAAGGATGCAAATAAGCAACCCGACATCAAAGCGGCGGCCACCGAAAGAACCAAACCGGACTTCCAGCCTCTAGTGCCGTCCGCCGAGAAGGCCAGCGCCACCCGATATGACGGCAAGCGCAATATGGTTACCTACACGACAACTTTTAGCGGTATACGTATCACGGTGAGTCAGCAAGGGTTGCCGGATAGTTTCAAGAAGGATCCTGCGGCAATGCTCAAGGCTGCTGATAGTATTAAGGCTAATCAGCGCATAGAAACAGATCGTGGCGCATTATCCATCGCTACCAATGAGGGTGGCGACCAGATGGCCGTATTTGCCGATGAGCACGTCCTGCTATTTATCCATGCTGCCACAAAGCTCGACGATGTATCATGGAAATCATTTATTGAGCTCCTTGACGCGAAATCATGGGAGGATTTGATCTAAAAATAATTATGGCGAAATCAAAGAAAACACCAGTACGGAAATCAACAACCCGACCTAAGAATAAGACGGCGCATAAGCCGAAGGGAAGCGGTATCGCTAAAAAAGTTGCGGCTGCTACGCCCAAGCTGGCCAAGCCAAATCTTCAGCCTGCCAGGATTATTAGAAGGCCGGATCATCCGCCGTTAGAGGAGTCTAACCATAATGTTCCGGTGTCCCCGCTAGAAGCGCCAAATAATTCTCAGACCCACGTCGAAGAGGCGCCAGCAAAGGAGCAAACAACTAAAGTTGCTATGCCCGTGGAACCGGTAGTTGAAGAAGTTCCTAAAAAAGAGGCAGAACCACCTAAGGAGTCTAATAAACCGGCTGAAACCCAACTGGCGGAGGATAAAATTATTTCTGCCGAACCACTTGAGTCCTCAATTAGTTCTGCCGAAAATCCCTCCCAGGCAAATTCTATTCAGCGGCCACATTCAGTGAAGAAACTGCGCCGCCGATTGGCGCGACGAGTGCTTGTCGCCGTTTCCATACTAGTCCTGCTCGGTGTAAGCGGGGTAGTTATCTTCCACCGCTCATCACCTAATCAAGATGAGGCCACTAGACAGTTGGTCGCCGAGGTGAGCAAGCGGGTAGTAGTACCGAGCGATGAGACTCCCACCGTCACTACGGTGGTTGATGAGACTCAGATCAGCCAGGATTTTTTGAGAGGTACTAAAAAGGGTGACAAAGTGTTGCTCTATTTCCAGGCTGGACGGGCAGTGGTCTACCGGCCAACTTCAGACCAGGTAGTCAACATGGGTCCTATTGAGACGCCGAAGCCACGCGTGTTTCTTCGTAGCGGATCCTCTGCCGACAAAGTTACTGCCATGGCGGACAAACTTAGCAAGTCGCCGGATTTCTTGCTTGTCTCGCGTGACGCTTCCCCGAAACCGTCTTATGAAAAAACCACTGTCATCGACGTTACCGGCGTACGCCCTGACGTCGCTGCAAAGCTAGCGACATATCTTGGCGCTACCGTCGGCACCCTCCCTGATGGCGAGAGTAAACCTGACGCCGATTTACTGGTAATCGTAGGCCGTGATTAGACAGGCCAATAATCTAATCCGCATATGGTAAAATAAGGCATATGCTTGATCTCCAAAAGTTGAAGGGTCTTAGCGCTACCGTCGCCCAAAAAGCCAAAGAGGGCGCCCAGAAGGCGTCATCCAGGGTCAAAGAAAAGGCTGCGAACACCGACAGTTCCGGTGACCAGTACATCGTAGCGCTCGATATTGGTACGGAGTACGTGAAGGCGCTTATCGGCCGAGTCGATTCCGATGGTACTCGAATGGAAGTCATCGGCGTTGGCCGTGAAAAACAGGCACTGACAGATATGCAAGCTGGTGCAATCGCAGACATACCAAGTGTTGTCCAGAATTGTGACAGGGCGCTCAGTACTGCTGAGAGCCAGGCCGGGGTCAGTGTGCGCAGTGCCGTCATTGGTATCGCTGGTGAGCTGGTCAAAGGAACAACTACTACTGTTAAAATAACGCGCAAGCAGTCAGATAAACCTCTGGATACAGCTGAAATGGAAAAAATTATCCGCCTCGTGCAGGATAGGGCCGGCCTGCGCGCCCGCAAGCAGCTTGCTTGGGAGCTTGGTGGTAAAGAACTTGAGATACGGCTGGTTAACAGCGCATTAGTGAGCATCGAGATCGACGGCTATCCTGTCACAAACCCTATAGGCTTCCAGGGGCGTGATGTCGTCGTTCAGTTGTACACTGCCTACGCCCCGTTGATCCACATCGGTGCTCTTGAGCGTACCGCCCAGGAGCTCGATCTTGATCTGCTGGCTGTCGCTGCAGAGCCTTTTGCTGTCGCCCGGTCAGTTATCGGTGATACCAACAATTCAGCGTTCAGCGCTATCCTTATGGATGTCGGTGGCGGTACAACAGATATCGCCGTAATCAATGACGGCGGCGTCCAAGGTACGAAGATGTTTGGTATTGGCGGCCGCGCGTACACCCGGGGCGTAGAGCGTGACCTTGGTATCGAGTATGACCTCGCTGAAAAGCTTAAAGTCAGTCTGGCGCACAACACCGTGCCGGCACTGCAGGCTAAGCAAGTAAACGCCGCGCTCCAGAAGACCCTTGGAGTATGGACAAGCGGCGTAGGGCTGGCGCTCGGCGAATTCCCGCAGCTCGACCACTTACCGCATCGTATCCTTCTCTGTGGCGGCGGCAGTAGCCTTGATATGCTCATGTATAGTTTGCAGCAAACAAACTGGTACAGCGGCCTGCCATTTACTCGCAAGCCAATAGTCCAGCACATCAAGCCAGGCCAGGTGGTTGGTATTACCGACACCACCGGACAAGTGAGCGATCACACGTTCATTACCGCAATGGGACTACTCAGAGTGGGGCTCGATACGCTACACTATGCAGGGACATCAGGCGGCTCGATTAAAGAAAAACTGGACAAACTACTACAAACTTAAAATATTATGCCAACAAATCAAAAAGACACCATTTATATAGACATCGATGACGAAATAACCGCCATCATAGATAAAGTACGAAGCTCTGAGCAGCGTATCGTTGCGTTGGTGCTGCCTAAACGTGCGACGGTGCTGCAGAGTATCGTCAATATGAAGCTTCTCAAGAAGACGGCCGAAAATGCTAAGAAACACGTCGTCCTTATCACCAGTGAGGCAGGCTTGCTGCCGTTGGCTGGTGCCGTTGGTATCCACGTGGCGCCAAGTTTGCAGTCCAGGCCAATGATACCGAACGCGCCAGGAGGCATGGCTGCAGGTCCAGTTGTCGACGAGTCTCTGGATTTTGATCCTGATGCTGTGAGCACCAAGCCGGTAGGAGAGCTGGCAGGACCCGCTGCGATGATGGCTGATGATCTAGAAACTATAGAACTTGATAATGAAGAACCTGGTACTGCCAGTGTCTCGCCGCTGCCTGCAGTAGCCGCCGCGGCAGCTGGTAAGAAAGTCAAAAAAGATAGCAAACTCAAGATTCCTGACTTTAACAAATTCCGCCTTTGGCTTGTTCTTGGAGGCGTGGCTTTAGTCGCGCTTATTATATTTGGTTATTTTGCTACGGCGGTACTTCCAAAGGCGACGGTGACGATAGCGACAGATAGCAGTGACATCGATACTAACGCCAACATTACGCTCGACCCTAAAGTCACCGAAATGGACACCGAAGAGCGCGTACTCCCAGCCAAGATTGAGCAAAAGCAACAATCCGGTTCCCAGCAAGCAGCCACCACCGGACAGAAGAACAAAGGCGCTAAGGCGAGCGGCACAGTGACGCTAAGCTTGAAGGATTGCTCGGTCGACGAGGCGACTATTCCGGCGGGTACTGGCGTCAGTTCGGGTGGCAAGACATTTATCACGCAGTCTAGTGCGACACTGGAGAGCGTCAAAGTTGGCTCAAAATGTTCCAATAGTAGTTTTAAGGATGTTTCAACTGAGGAAGTTGATGTTATTGCGCAAACTCCGGGGGCGGCATATAACATTGCTGCCAGTTCATTTGCGGTAGCCGGTTTTACGGTGGTTACTGGTCAATCGTCCGATGCAATGACGGGCGGAACGGATAATATCGTTAAAGTAGTGGCACAATCAGATGTCGACAACGTTAAGCAGAAGATTTCTGCTCAGGACAGCTCTGGTGCCCGAAGTGAATTAAAACAGAAACTGGAAAGTGCGGGCTACACAGCGGTGACCAGCAGTTTGCAGGTTAGTGATCCAGTGGTAACACCGAGTGCAGCAGTGGGTGATGAAGCCGATACGGTGACAGTCACTTCTGCGGTAACATACACGATGTATGGTGCCAAGAAGAGCGATCTGGAAGATTTTATCAAAGAAAACGTCAAGAATAAGATTGATACCCGCAAACAGCAGATATTGAACCTCGGCGTCGATAAGGCTTCGTTCGACGTAAATTCGCCAGCCTCCAGCGGCCAGCTGCAAGTCGCTCTTTCAGCTACTACACTTGCTGGTCCGGACATCAACACGGACGATCTTAAGCGCCAGATTGCCGGCAAGAAGACAAACGATGTACGTACTGTAGCCAAGGCAACTCCCGGGGTGACCGATGTATCCGTCAAGTACAGCCCATTCTGGGTATCGAAAGTGCCGAAAAAAGAAAGTAAGATCACAGTAGTGATTGAAAAAACTGCCGCAACCGCTCATGGAAACCAACCCTAAGCTTGAAACACTACTGGCGTTAGACGTCGGTGAGCGGCGTATAGGCGTCGCGCGGGCACATTTAAGCGTGCTCATGCCCCAGCCGCTCACTACTCTCGATAAGCCGGAGCGGTTTTTCGATGACATCATTGCCTTATGCACGTCTGAAGGAGCCTCAGCTCTTGTTATTGGGCGCCCACGAGGCTTGAACGGCCAGGAAACAGAACAAACCAGGCGTG
>JAQGGU010000096.1 GCA_028289265.1 Candidatus Saccharimonadota bacterium
TCCTGGCCCTGGCTATCGTAATGGCCGGCGTGGTACCGGGCAGCCGTTATTTTGTGCTCAATACCACTGGAGTACGGGCGGGTGCCTCGCTGAGCGTATTGGATAGTACGACTGACCTCCCGCTTAAGAATGTATCGGTAACTATCGGGGGCCAAACGGTTAAAACCAACCAGGATGGCGTCGCCCGCCTCAAAAGTTTACGGCTGGGACAGCAACAGTTGACTGTCCGGCAGCTAGGCTTTGCCAAAGTGACCAGGAATGTCACGCTCGGCCTTGGAAGTAATCCGCTCGGTGAAATGGAACTGAAGGCAGTCGGGACGCAGTTCGTCTTCAAACTCACTGACTATGTATCGGGTAAACCAGTCGTGAACGCCGAAGCGTCAAGTGGCGATGCCAACGCCCAGTCTGATGAAAAAGGTGAGATTATCCTAACAATAGGCAGCATAGACAGCGATAAGCTCGACGTGAATCTCACGGCTACCGGCTACCGCTCAGAAAAAGTCACTATAGCGACCACGCTTGAGACACCGACGAATGTAGTGATGGTCACTAAACGTAAAGAGGTGTTTGTTTCAAAGCAAAGCGGCAAGTATGACGTGTACAAGATGGATGTTGACGGCAAGAACAAGCAGCTATTATTAGCCGGCACCGGTAACGAAAGAAGCCAGATTACGCTTGTCCCGCACGCCACTGACGAAATGGTGGCGCTCGTGTCATCACGTGACAATAAGCGCAACCAGGACGGCTATTTGCTCGATACACTGTCACTGATTGACGTAGACGACGGCAGTGTACTGACTCTCGAGCATTCAGAACGCATCCAGATAGTCGACTGGGTTAAGGACAGGCTCGTGTATGTCAAAGTCAAAGCAGGTACCAGTGCGGGCAATAGTGAGCGCAATCAGTTGATGTCCTATGACTACGCCACCACAACACGCCTGCAGCTAGCCGCCTCCAACAGTTTTCCTGATATCCTGTCGGCGAAAGGTACCTTGTACTATGTGAGTGCCAATTATTACGCGGGCGGCCAATCGCAATTCGTTAGAGTCAACCCCGACAACACTGGCAAGCAAACACTATTATCGGCTGACGTTTGGAATATTTTGCGTAGCGGCTACGACGAGTTGCAGCTTACCGGTTCAGAGAGCTGGTATTCGTACCGTTTAGGTGATAGTAGCGCGAAGAAGATGTCACAGGCACCGGCAAATAGCAACGAAACACGTTTCTACCTGGACGCGCCTGATGGCAAGCGTTCACTCTGGACTGAACAGCGCGATGGCAAGGGGGTTTTACTGACCTATGATGCTAGTAGCAAAAAAGACACGACTATCACGGCACAAAGCGGCCTGACATATCCTCTTAGGTGGCTGGATAGCCGAACAGTGGTGTATCGCATAGCGACCCAGGATGAGAGTGCTTCGTATGTGGTGAGTTTGGATGGCGGCAGCCCTAAGAAAATCACCGACCTGACCAATACCACAGGTCTCGGCAGATGGTATTCCGGCTATTAAAGTCTTCTTGAGACGGCGCTCAATCTGTCATAATAGATCATTGCATGATACTAAAAACACCTGAAATTGTCTCTTTTCACCAAGCTCTGACGGCCTATTATTATGAAAATGGCCGTCATACCATGCCGTGGCGGCAGCCCGACAAGCATGGTGCTTTCGACCCGTACAAAATACTGGTGTCCGAAATGATGCTGCAACAAACGCAAGTCGACCGGGTAACACCAAAATATCAGCAATTTCTGGAGAAGTTTCCTTCTATTGAAGTGCTGGCTAAGGCGCCTTTAAGCGAGGTGCTTGTAGTGTGGAATGGACTTGGCTATAACCGCCGTGCCAAATATATATGGCAGGCAGCACAGATGATACAAACAGATTTTGGTGGTGTGTTCCCTGGGACACGCGAAGATCTGCAGCGCATCCCCGGGATTGGTCCTAACACAGCGGGAGCTATCATGGCGTATGCCCATAACCAGCCCGTAACTTTTATCGAGACCAATATACGTACCGTAATCATCCATCACTTTTTTAAGGACAAGAAAGATGTCCCCGACGCAGCTATCAAAGCAGCAATGGACCAGGTCGTTCCACAAAGTTCAGACAGTGATACCAAGAGAATGCAGGGCGCCATCCTCACTCCGCGCGAATTCTACTGGGCAATGATGGACTATGGGTCGCACCTCAAGAAGTCTCTTGGCAATGTAGCTCGCGCCAGCAAGCATTATAAAAAGCAGTCAGCCTTCAAAGGTTCAACCCGGCAGGTCCGCGGGCAGGTTATCCGTC
Organism: Candidatus Saccharimonadota bacterium; assembly: GCA_028289265.1. Classification (GTDB taxonomy): domain Bacteria; phylum Patescibacteriota; class Saccharimonadia; order Saccharimonadales; family UBA4665; genus UBA4665. The sequence continues at coordinate 2,289 of JAQGGU010000096.1, forward strand.
TACTTGCAGAAGAACCAAAAAGCCGCGAACAGCTCGCCCAGGAGGTGAAAGACTCACGTCTGGAGGAAGTGCTTGCCACTCTCACGGATGAAGGAATGATACTTGATAGGGGTGAATCGCTCTCGCTCGCAAAATGATATTATGTTAAAATAACAGGGAAGAGGAAAGGAGGCATTTACAATATCAGCCTCCTTTTTTATATCGATCTATGCATGACTACACATCACTACAAGACCCTGCCATTGCCAAGCACCTCCTAGAAGGCGGCGTTGGCGTGGTGCCTACGGACACCGTATACGGCGTCGTGGCGCAGGCAACGCGACCTGAGGCTGCAGCGCGCGTCTACGCAGTAAAAGTGCGCGACAACAAGCCTGGAACGGTCATCGCGGCGGATATTGACCAGCTGGTGGACCTTGGTATCAAGCGGCGTTACCTTGTGCCAGTAGCTCAATACTGGCCGGGCGCCATTAGCGTGATTATTCCGTGCGGCCCCGAGCTGGGTCACCTGCATCTTGGCCTGAACAGCCTCGCTATGCGGATTCCTGATGACCCGGCTTTGCTGGAACTGCTTCGTACTACCGGCCCATTGCTCACCAGTAGCGCGAATCTTACTGGACAGCCTACTTCTGTAAATGTCCAGCAGGCCAAAGACTACTTTGGTGATACGGTTGACTTCTATGTCGATGGCGGCGACTTATCCGGCCGCTTACCTTCGACACTAGTACGTGTCTTAGACGACGAGTTGGAAGTACTACGGCAGGGCAGTGTAGTTATAAAATAGTATTTAAACAGGGGTTTAACATGACATTTGATGAATACCAAAAGCAAGCTTTGACTACAGCAGTAAGAAACCCGGACCCGTTGATGGACAAGACCATTTGGGCGATGGGTGTAGTCGGTGAAGCTGGTGAAGTTATCGAAAAGTGGAAGAAGATCGTCGCCTACCGCGAGGGGAAAATAACCGATGAAGACCTAAAGGAACTCTCCAAAGAACTCGGCGATGTAGTCTGGTATATCGCGGTACTGGCTGATAGCCTTGGCTTGTCACTGGAGGACGTTATGCAACAGAACGTACAAAAACTACAGGACCGTCAAAAGCGTCAAGTCCTCAAAGGGTCCGGCGACAATCGCTAGAAAGCTGTAGTTTTATACTCCGGCGGGGATTACGAATTCTTTTCTAAGCCATTCATCGAGGCTGCCGCCGCCTCCGGCTGAAATACAGACAACTACATCGCCATTTATAAGGTGTTGGTTGATGGCGTCTTTTAGCGCGGGACCTAGAGTTGTGGGCGTCGTTTTGGCCTGCGCAGGGGCGCTCAGAAGGCCCTTTAGGTCATCTGGGCTCAGCAAGGCTAGGCTTTCGTCCTCACGCGCCAAATAGCTTGGCACGATGTATAGCTGCTTAACGCGGTCAAAGAGTGTCTTCAGCTCCTTCTTGATAAAATGCTGTCTGGTATTGTGCAGGCCTTCGTAGACGACCACGACACGCCCTGCTGCTACCTCATCAGCGGTTTCAAGGGTACCGCGGATCTTGGGTGGGGTATGGGCGTAGTCAGTGAAC
>JAQGGU010000013.1 GCA_028289265.1 Candidatus Saccharimonadota bacterium
CGGGTCAAGCGTAGTCTTTTTGGTCAGCTTGCTGGAGGATCCAGGTCCGTACAGCAGCTGGGTAGTGGACGGTTCATCGGTGCGCCAGGAGATGATCAATTGCGCCTTCGCATTGCCACCACCCTGCGTGGTAGTTGCGCTGATGCTGAGTTCAGAAATCGTCGGCGACTTGGTATCTACACCGCTTCGCCACTTCTGTCGGTCACTGACAGCTTGGTTACCATATTGGTCCCGACCTTGTATCAGGAAGTCATACTCAGTACTACTCGCCAGATCATTGATTATGATCTCGTGTTCACGGACTAAGTCTGCTGATGATTCGGCCTGTTTGCTGCCCAGCGCGGAATACGCCACGTCTGAGCTGGTAGGAACATTTGTCGTCCAGCTGACTTTTACAGATAACGTATTAGCAGTATTTATCGGTTGGAAGGAAACGTTCGTTACCTTGGGGCGCGAAATGGTCGTGAAGGTGTAATCGTCGCTGAGTACCTGGCTGCCGTAGTCAGTCGTAGAAACGATACGGTAGTGGTAGGTCGTACCGCTGGTCAGATCTTCCAGTCTAAAGAGATGCGAACTTGTCATCCCTGTTTCGTCTTGCTGGCTAAATCCATAGTCACGGGTGAGTCCGTATTCGATACGTGCAGTCGTTGGTACGCTGGTCTGCCAACTGACCACCGCCGACGATAGCGTCGGCTCGCTGGATTGGACATTAAATATCCGCGCTACTTCGGTTGTCCTGAAGGTATATAGCGGCGAATTGGCTGATTCTATGTCATAGCTACGGTTATTGTCGAAACTTTGTACTTTGTAATAGTAGACAGTCGATGGTCTAAGACCGGTTAGAGTCATTGCATGCTCAGTCGTGAGGTCGAGAGTACCCTTACTTTGTGTCAGCGAGGTCGGAGAAGTGCCGTAATACACAAAGCTTGTGCTGGAACGGTCAGTTACCCAGTTGACCGTGGCTTGGTCGAAGCTGGCGGTGGCCTTGGGTTCAGAAACTATTTTTGGCGGCGTAGCGAAATTACCTTTAGGTGTTTGCGCCACTATAGCTGACGGTCCGCCTATATTGTCCACGTTGTCGGATGCCCTGACCCGATAATAATATTTCGTGTTGGCTTCAACGGTTAAGTCCACATACGCTGTATTGCTCACCCGGCCAATTTGGGTATAGGTATGGTCGTCATTAGACCGTTCGATGACATATTGCGTAATGCCGTTGCCCTTAAATGTCGGCTCATCCCACGTCATGGTCAGTGAGTAACGGCCAGTAACGCTGTCAGACGTATCATTGACAGCCAGGTTCAAAGGTATTCCCGGACTGACAGTATTGGCTATGAAGTTAGTCGAGGCGTAGCTATTCCAATTGACATTACCGGCTTCGTCTTTAGCCACCATATACAGAATGTTTGTTCCTTGCTGGCTAGCTGCTTTAAAAGCGGATATGAAACGATCTGGCGCACAGGTTGTATTGGTAGGAGTTGGCAAAACGTTAATACTGTAACAGTAGGTCAGCTGGCTTGGGTCACCGGAGAACAGACTTGGTAAGTCCCACACGAAAGCGAAAAGGTTCTGAGCCGAGCTTGGCGGCACGGCACGCAGATCAGTCACAGGGCTTGGTGGGTCAGTCGAGTAGTAATACGAAGTTGCCGCGTAGCTTGGAGAATAGTTTCCGGCGATATCCTTGGTCCGCAAATAGAACACGTTGGTTCCTGCCTGGTATGCAGCAGCAACATCCTTGACCTCGAGCTCCTTCTGACAGATCTCTACCGCAAAAGGACCGCTGAGTGCACCGGTATGGTAACAATACTCGTCTATGCCCGAATCATTATCAAAGCCGTTCGGCCATATGAACGAATAGTTGTTTCTTCCCGTAAAACCACCAGGTGTTACCGTGATGAGAGCTGGATTAGTCGGTGGAGTATTGTCGAATTTGTATATATACGGCGCAAATACTGCCGGGTCAACATTACCCGTCATATCGACGGCCTGCAACCGCACATAATAGGTACCAGCTACCGTTAAGTTCGGTGAGTATTCAGTTGCCGTGACAAAGGTACCAGACGTCAGCGGTATGGCTGTGGGGTCAGTACCAACATATACCCAGTACCCCTTGAGGTTGGAACCGAGTGGTCCATCAGTCGGTCCTCCAGCCTGACCGGGATCAGGCCAGTCAAATACCGGCTTATCTTTGTTTTGCCATACATTGCTTGGCATGGTCGTACTTTTTGAGGCGTCGCTATAAGCGGTGAGGACGGATGGATTGGTAGGCGGCGTGACGTCAAAGTAATAATCCAGGGCATAGTTACTGACGGTTGGAGTGTAGATATTATCGTATGAGTAAAGGATGACTTTTACTTGGGTGAACTTCTGCGGCCTAGACTTTACGAGCGCAGACACCGAACCATTAAACTGCTTGATATTATCGGCCATCATCCATTCATCCCAGGTTGTGCCGTCCGCAGACGTGCGCGTCCAGAGCTCCGCCTTGGTATTTTCGGGCGCCTGTATTTCTGCCTGTATTCCTGCATAATCAAATAATCCATCGACGGACATGGGTTGGGAAATATGTGTCGCAAGGCCCTGGTATGCCCGGTTTTGTCCAGGGAAATCAAAGCGCCACATGTCAGGGCTATCCTGGCCGGCAATTACCAATGCATAGTTGTTATCTATCGGCAGGAAGCTGGCACCATACCGGAAATATTCCGGCGCATTAGGACCCGCCTGCCAAGTGTTTGAGGATGGTGTATACACATACAAGCTGGTCGTATTGTTGCTCGGTGCTAAGTACACCTTACCGTCTTTGAACATCATAGGTACGCTCAAATTTGCTACTACTGGTATTTGGGTGAGCGTGTTCCACGTATTGGCGCTGACATTGTAACTATAGAAAGTCCTCAGACCATTGCCGCCTGCGACGTAGACTGTATTATCGCCGTCATATGTAGCACCACCTTGCCTGATCGTGCCTGGAGCGTTTGCCATTGCCGCCCACGTACCCGCCCCACTATTAGGCGTAAACTTGTATACCTGGTTATTCGTTCCCCTGAATGTCAACAGCGAACCGTCCTTGAGTGCCACTAGCGACCCAGAACCTGCCCGGTCCCTAGCTACCGGCATATCAGCAAGCCGTTCCCAGGTGAGACTATTCATATCAAACTTGTACAGGTTAGGGCGATTCGTACCTGGCATGTAGTACAATGTACCGCCGCTAAACGTAAGCCCGCCGCCAATGCCAACATAGGGAGGCGGTGGTAGATACTCGCTTTTTCCGGTCTTGAGCGACCGCTTTAAGAAGCGCGACCAAGTACCTTCGTTGGCACCCAGAGCATAGACATACTCGCTACCGTCGTAGGCAGCCGACGAAGCATTGCCTGCCGCCCACGCCCATGAGGATTGGTCATCCCAGGGCATACGTTGCCAGGAAGGTATAGCGGTGTCATCTGGGGTAAAGCGCTTATCCCATGTGTCATAGCGGATAATACGCCGACTATTCCCTGAATTTGGAATGACGTATATATAACGCTTGCCGTCAGACGCGGCCGATCCTCGTATGTCCTGGCCGATGGCGTTAGGTACCCTATCCCAAGTGTCGGTCGCAATGGTATACACCATGGCAATATTGTCTGCGCTTTGGCTCAGGTAATAGTCATTATTAAACATGTACAGATGTCCCTGGCCGTCACTCACAAGATTATTTTCTCCGTACCAAGCCTCGATACTTGGCTGTGAAAGCAGGCGCCATGTGTCTTGGGCTATAGAATATTTTGCCAATGATTTACGGTTTTGTTGCCAGCGGTCATATCCGCCAAAATAGACGTATATCGTATCAGCTCCGTCATACCACATACCTGATCCGGCATTGCTATTAATAATGTAAGGAGTGCTCGTCTTACTCGTGAAACTACCGTTTGCAATGTCATAGAAGTAAAATTCGGCAGAGCCTGAAAATACGAAGGCTAACGTATTATTACCGATATACCTCATGTCTGATCCAGGCTGCGCGAATGCCGGCAAGACGGGCAGCGTCTCCCAGGCATTATTCTGGATATTGTACCTATAGAATGTATTGGTATTTCGTCCCGTCATCGAGTACAGGAAATTACCCCCATCCCATGCCAGGGCACTTCCTGTGCTGACATTGTCAGGTTGCCGTGCCAGGGTAAGCCAGGTACCGGAAGTGGTGTCATACCGCCAAAAATCACCTGAAGTATTACCGCGAAGGACATACAAAAAGTCCCCTACGACGGCCATGTCAGGGCCACCAGTATTATCGGGCATCATCTGCATAGGACCGACTGACCAGGTCCCTAGTTGTTGTTGTATTAAACTCATCTTTCCGTCATCATCGACGCTAAGCCCCGTGTTGGTACCAGAACTGATCTGGCTCTTCCCGCTCGTGAGCACCGATCCGGGCGGAGAAATATAAAAATACAGGTAACTGAAATAGGTGGCAGCATCACTGACATTGCCGAGGTTATCCTTAACTTTTATACGGAGATAATAGACCTCGCCGGCCGTCATTGCCGTACTGACTATATATTCCGTACCGGTCTGGTAGCTGCCGGAAGTTTGCGGATCGGCATTTGAGTCACCGCCATAATACACATAATATCCGGCCACGCCGGACCCGTTATTGCCGTCGTCCGCCCCGGTCCATGAGAAATAAGGGTGTTGGTGAGGATACTTATCTCCCGATGTCAGTGGCTGACCGCCTTTTTTACTCAGCGCCGTGAGCTGGGATGGTAGGCTAGATGCAGCCGCCTCTTGGTCATAATTGAGCACCAGCCCTGTCACCGTTGGAGTAGTATTACCTCCGCCTGACAAAGTCACTTTTATTTGCATGAAGCGTCTGGGCTGTGAATTAATATTAGTACCCGTCACTTGCTGCCAATCAGACCACAGCTTTCCCTTTGCCGAAGTACGAGTATACACGGTTACCGACCCACTTCCCGTGCTACTTACCTGCAATCCGTTCCATGCCTGCACTTGTTTCAAATCAGTAACGGCAGAATACCAACTGCTATTATCCACATATGTCGTGGTCCCGGCGTCCCACGCCCATATATAGCTCATATACGACCCGGGCTTGACCCATACTTTACTCCGTACGCTGTCATAAAAGGCAAAAGCCCCTACATTCGTCGCTCGCGGCAAATTAGCCATCCGCTTCCATACTTTCGTAGTGGTGTCGTAGCGATAAAAGTATTTGTTGTGGGGATCGGTGCGCGTTCCTAGTCCCGAGTAGATATAACGGCTGTTATCACTTGTAATAAAGCCACCATGGCTAACACCACCAAGCGGCGTATCTGTACTCCACGACCACACGCCCGTCGTCATATTGTATTGCATAAGGAACGGCGAACTGCGTCCAGCCTGAACATAAATAGTCGTACCGACCCGCGTTATGCCACCACCCTCACCGACTTGCGTCGGCATGCTGGCAAGTGACTGCCAACCGGTAGCTTCGCTAAAACGATAGAAATTCGATCTAGCACCGAAAGTCGCATAGAGATAACCGTCCCCACCGTCAACGATATCGGACCCCCAGTCACTGGTGAATGGCATGTCAGCCAACTGGATCCAGTCGCTTGTACCGAGGTCGTACTTCAAAAATGAATTACCCCCAAACCAGTCAACAGTATAGAGAGCATTATTGGAGTAGGTTCCAGCTATACCATTGTTACCAGTAAACTGTCCTCCTACCTGGGAGAACTGCTGATTACTAAGATCATACCGAAAAATCTTGTCCATGTTTCCCCAACCCGAACCACCGATGTAATAGGCATAATTTCCGCCGTCATACATGGGCTTCCAGGTAGTCCAGTTGCCGGATGTATTTCCTCTTGCGAGTTGGTTCCCGAGCCACCTCTGCTGGCTGACACTGTATTTATAAATCACCGAATGCTCATATGCGCCAGAACGGGTATAGATTGTATCAACACCATCGAAAGCGGCATTATACGTATAGTCATGCTGCTGGGACGTAGGAGGAGAGGTCATCCTCGTCCAGCTGTTTACCACCGGATCATACCTTTGAAGCGCGGTAACATCCGAACACGCCATAACATCGACATCAAAGACAGAACCACTCGCCCACACGAGGCTGTGCCGCGGACATCCCGAGCCGTCAGCCGAAGTCAGTGCTGTCCATGTATTGGTCGCCAAAGTATACTTTTTGAACTCTCCACCGTTGTTGCTGATAGCGTAGATGGTATTGCTGCCATCCCAGGTAATGCTCAGACCTTCACTGACTGAACCAGTCGTGGGGAATGGCGCCTTGATACTCCATAGATTAGTCGAGACATCATATTGGGCGAATGCTGCCGAAGAGTTACCGCGCATAAGATATATGGCACCGGTACCAGAGCTTACATAGGCAGCTGATGCACCCCTGCCGACGTCTGACGGCGAGTTAGCCAGCGTACTCCAGGTATCTGTCGCTATGTCGTAACGATAAAACCCGTTGCTATTACCCCCAGGGAAGTAGTACAGGTATGCTACTTTGTCGGTTACCAATCTTGCTCCAGTGCCACATCCTTCCGGGGGCGTGCGCATATCCGTCCATTGCTGGAACTCTTCTACGAATTTCTTAAAACGACATCCAGAAAGAGCGTCCATGGAGTAGAGAGAATTATTGGGACCATAGACAAGGCTAGTGTCGCCGAAACTCAATGAGGTCGGAGCAGCCATTCCATCGCTCCCTGACCACTTCCCGATATCGCCATTCTGGAGTGAAAACGACGATCCATTAGCACCCACTTGCACTTGGTTGTAGTCGACGATACCGTTACGGATATCGCTAGCGCCAAACGTCTTGGTCTGGGCCTTCACCGGCACCTGGGTGAGTACATTGATGACCATGGCACCAGCAAAGACAACAAAGAATAGAGCCGCCATAGCTCTCTTGGTATGACCCCTGTGCCACAACCTCTGGCCATCTGCTCCGATAAATCCAAGCCGATACGCCCACAGGTAATAGAACTTTCTGAGTTTCATGTGTAATTTAGTACGTAGTGATATCTGCATAGTTTTAGAAGAATTTAATGAAGCTCGCTACCAGGAAGGCCAGGAAGGCGAACACCAGGCTTACGCCAAATGCCACAACCAGGCTACCGATGATTTTTCCACGCGCGTACGGGTTACGTCCGATAGCTTCAATGCCCCTCCCTGTCGCCCGTCCGAAGCCGATTGCAGCGCCCAGGAAACCGAAGGCGGCGACAAGGCCCGCGGCTACGTTTTTCGTATTCTCAGGGAAACTGCTCGAGAGGTTGAAGAACGAGTGAACAAAGTTGGCGATCTTAGTACCGATACTGGAAATACCATTGTAGACGGCGCCGACGATACCGCCTTCGGTTGTGCGGCGGGCACCGAATTTACTGACGATCTTGATGTTCTTACTGACTCCAGTTAGTTGTTGTCCGGCTACCTTGATAACCGTTGACTCGCTGGCCGTATTGATCGAGACCCGTCCAGACCAGCGGCCTCGCTCGAACTTGGCACTCTCTCCGGGCGTTATAGTCTCAGTGGAATCATCAAGCTCAACCGGCCCATTGAAGGAATCATTTATCGTACCGTCGCCATTATATGCTACGAGGTTAATCTGGAAGTTTTCGCCGGATGTTACATTTTCTGAAGGGACCTGGACATCTATATAGCCCTTAGGGTTCGGACTTACATTGATAGTCGTATCTATCTGCTTGGTAAGTTGTTGACTGTCTTGTGTAACCATGACCTCGACCTTAGCCGACCCGGCCGTGCCTCCGGCCGTATAGGTCACCTGCGAAGCGTCATCGCTAGAAAATGCCCCGCTTGTCGCCGACCACGCATAAGTTAAGGAGTTAGCAGGTACTTCCGCGTTGTAACGGTCGAGCGCTAGTACTGAGAAGCCCAGACGGTCCCCTACGGTAACCGAAGCATCCTTAGGTACGAGAACCAGATGATCTAGTTCCCCTGCCCCTTCACGGTTATCTCCCGTAAGGCCTGGTAATGACGTCACCGTGACACTTGCATTGCCTTTTGCTTCACCGACTCGTGCTTCTACCGTATTGTTAAACACTTTTGTGGCCGACCCTGCCGTAAACATACCCGTACTATTAATCGTACCGCCGCCAGCAACGACGCTCCAGGTGACAGTAGGCGTTCCGAGAGCATTACCAAAACTATCGAAGGCTTCAGCCGTAAACTGCTGGGAACTATTGGCAAGTAGTACAGTAGATTCAGGCGTTATTTTTACCGAGGCAACCGTCGCTGCTTGCGCTTGCGCGTAGAACGTAACACTGACAGAGGACCGGCCCTTGATAGACGCACCTACGATATAAGTACCTACTTTATCTCCAAGCGACAGCGTACTGAGCGCCATGCCCTGCCCATCGCTGACGACTGATCCAGGCGCCATCCTGTAATTCGCCGCATCTACAGGATATGACTGAACCGTGTAATCTACCTCGACGCCGCTAAGTGGGTTGCCATACAAGTCGATGACCTTGACGGTGAATGGACTATCTAGCCGGTTGCCAGCACCACCCTTCTGGTTGCTTCCAGATATGATACTTAGGAACTGCTGCTGCTCACCCGCTTTTACTTCGAATATATTACTTTCATTGCGGACGGCACCGAAAATTGCGACAACCTTATTACTGTCTGCCGTCTTAGTAACATTTATTGTGCCGTTCCACACACCCTTGATAAAGTCAGCAGTGCTGGTCGGCGATATAGTCCCCGTGCCGTCACTCAAGCTTACGGACTGCTCGAAACCGGCTACCGTATTCTCGTATTGGTCGGCCGCGATGATGGAAATCTGGAACGGCGTACCCGCGATCTGCGGAGAGTTTATTGGCGCGAATATGAACTGAGCGAGATTGTCTGCGACTACCGTAACATCAGTAGATTTGGAAACGAGCGTCGATCCAGCTGACACGAGCAGGTTTATAGTAGCCCTGCCGGTTTTTTGAGAAGCGTTCAAGGTCACCGTCTGGCTGTTAGTATTACTGAGCGTACCTATAGCGCTTGGAACTGACCAGGTGTATGACACCCCATCGATGATGTTGCCGTACTTATCGCGTCCGAATCCCGTTATAGTCTGCGCCTTACCCGCCGTGACTGTTACAGGGTCAGGTGTGAGGCTGGCAGCGTACAGAGCATCGGGCGTCACGGCTATAGGGTCTGAGGATGAGACGACAGCGCCAAATGTTGCTTTGACATGCGTGATACCAGCCTTGTTAAGGGCGACCTGACCTGTCCAGGCGCCATTAGTGAATGGTCCGCTCGTCGTTGGAACGATACCGCCAAGATCATCACTGAACCCTACTGGTCCGTTGAACGTACTAATAGTATTCCCGTACGAGTCTTTGGCTGTGAGCGTGAGACTGAAGGCTCGGCCAGCGACTGTATTGGATATAGGCGCATAATCAAAGTGGTCGAGAGCACCAGCTTGAACAGTCACAGCAGCATTAGCTTGCTTGGTAATATTTCCTTGCGTTGCAGCTACACGCACGGTTCCTGTACCGATAGCACTACTTGCCGTAAAGGTCGTTGCCAGACCTGTTGCCGGCGCGACCGAACCAATAGCATTGAGCACCGTCCAACTATACGACAGCCCGACTATTGCATTGCCGAATGCATCGTAACCTTGAGCCGAAAATGCCTGTGACTGGCTGGCGACTACGGTAGCACTCGAGGGACTCACCACGACCGTCTCTAGCAGGTTGGATATGACATCGAAATTATTTGAAGTGCCTTTTACGAGCCCTTGGCTGGCAGTAATGGTATCTTGATTGTAGACATTGTTGATACGAACAAAGCCGCTCCAGACACCACTTGTGAAGTTAGTCGTCTGGTTTGGTGCGATACCATTTGACAGATCATTCAACAGCACCATGTCACTAAACCCGGTGACGACATTGTTATAGAGGTCTTGAGCAGTAATCTTTATACCGATCAGTGATCCAACGGATTGCGGCGATGAAATAGTATCGAAGGTAAAGTGGTCTAAAGCGCCAGGCAGGACATTCACTACGATACTATTGGTTTTAGTATTACCCGCTTGCGTGACGGCCACATTGATAAACGTATTGCCGGATTTATTAGTAGCCGTAAAGGTCGTGTTGGTGTTACCTGTCGGACTTAGTCCACCAAGAGTCGTATCATTGACAGACCAGGCGTATGTCAGTCCTGACGATATCTGATTGCTGTACTCGTCGTAGGCCTGAACGCTCAACGCCTGTGTCTGCCCTATGGGCACACTGGCAGATGTAGGATTGATAGCCACCGCGTCAAGCGCCCCAGGCACTACATTAAAGGCGTTACTCGTACCCGTTTTCGAGCCGTCATTGTAGTTTATGGTTGCGCCGTTAGCTGCTTTGGTAAGCGTGATACTCCCTGTCCAAGAGCCGTTGTTGAAGTCTGCCGTTACTGACGGGCTTATCGTACCGGCAGAATAGGTTAAATTACCATGATTCGCATAGGTGGTGACAGTATTGTTGTAGACGTCCTTGGCCTGAATAGTTACGGTGAAAGGCGTACCCGCTACCCGGTTCGGAATAACCGAGAAGCTGAAATGATCGACAGCGAGACTCGTAACGGTAACGGTGATAGTCCCGGTGACCGTGGTACCATCTTTTGTCATGCCAATAGATATGGCTCCGCTACCGCTCTGGTTTCCTGCCTGGTAAGTCGCGGACTGTGTAGTTGAGCTGATAGTACCGATACTGCTCGACCACGCATAGGCGGCACCTGCAACAGTATTACCGTACTGGTCATATCCGACCACACTAACCGGAGCAGAAGTATTTACCGACAACGTCAGCGTAGTCGGTGTAGTAGTGACAGTACTGATAGTGGCCGCCACGACATTAAAATCATTCGTGACACCTTTGACCACATTACCATTGCTGCTCGCCGTGATCGAGTTGTCAGCCTGCGCCTTCGTGATAACAAAATTACCTGTCCACGTACCATTCACCAAGTTAATTGAAGCCGGGGTAATGGTACTCGTCTCGTCAGCGATACCTACTGTACCCGTAAAGTTGGAGATAGTCAGTCCATTGGCAGCGGCTGCTGTCACCGTCTGAGCGATGTTGGCGCCTGCCGTCACGTTGGCCGCAACTGCCGCGAAGGTGTAGTGGTCCGGGATGATGGTAACCGCCGTGCTTCCACTGACATTTACCCCGCCCCGTGTTGCCGTAACCGTTACGTTACCCGTTTGTATCGTTGTAACCGCAGTATAAGAGGTGGCACTCGCATTATTTGGGCTCACGCTACCGAGACTGCTATCAACCGCCCAGGCATATGTTACGCCACTCGGTATTGAGTTTCCGTAAGCATCGAAAGAAGCGGCCGTGAGACTATGAGCAGCACCCGCTTTAGCGTTTAGTGTCGCCGGCGAAGAAGTCACCGCCGCAAGCGCCCCAGGATTCACTGTAAAGTTGGAGCTGGTATTATTAATCGACAAATGTGAAATCGTAAGGTTGGTATTGCCGCTTTTCGTGACCATTACATTGCCTGACCAGCTACCGCTCGCAAAAGTAATACTCGAAGGCGTTGCACCCGCTGGATTAGAGGTAAGTGTCACAGTCCCGGCGAAATTTCCAACTACATTGTTGAACTGATCTTTGGCGGTGACCGAAACAGCAAATGGCGTACCGGCAACCTGCACACCAATGGCAGAAAAATCAAAATGATGCACATCATTGGCGATGATACTTATAGTATGCTGCGCATCGATAAGGCCTGCGGCACCATTAGCAGGTGTCGTATCGGATATGGTGACAACCGGGTTGCCCACTGTACTATCCTGATAATAAACATCCACAGAAGACGCATTAGCGGGTAAGTCGATAAACGTAATGGGGGTAAACGGTGTTGCCGCAGCCGAGAAACTCCCGCCGCCACTCGTTGATGTGAGATAAAGGCGTACCGAAGTACTCGTCTTTACCAAGTTATTGTTTGCGTCACGCAGCTCTAGGCGCAAGGGTCCGGAGGTACGGCCGGCAACTACGGTTTGGGGTGCAGACGCAACCGCGATTGCTGCAGGTGGTGCGGTGATAAATGACCGCGGTGAACTTGCGGGGCTCCAGGTACGCGTACCATACGCATCATAACTATACGTTCGCCAGTGGTAAGTAGCATTGGCATTTAATACAGAGCTAGAAGGCAGACTGAAAGACGCCAAAGCGCCCTGTCCATACGTGTTGCCAATTGTCATTCCGCTCCAGCCACTGCTACTCGCTGTTTGGTCGAATGCAATCAGCTCTGTAGTAAACCCGGCATCACGTGCTATTTCTATACGGTATTGCAATGCGTCGCCGTCATCATCTACGGCAGAGAACTGGAATGTCGGGGTACTTGATACATTATTTTGCCCATCCGTAGGCGACGCTAGCGTCGGACTTTGCGGTGCTATATCACTATAACTGAGCAACCGGTTATTGCCGGTATCGGCTATGAATAGTTGGCCATCCGTCATATTAAGCGCCATGCCGCCGGGTTTGGAAAGGCCAGTTTGCGAAGTAAAACCTCCGTTTGTGTTTGCACTCGCCTGACCGATAAACTTATCAGCCGCCTGGCCATCGCTGATGATAGCCTGGCTAAAGATCAGCCCCCGGTTATTGCCAGTATCAGTGACGTACACGACACTATTGCGGTCACCGACCATGACGCGGCTTGGCTGTTGCATACTAGTCGCGCTTATCGCTCCGCCCGTCGATGTCGTGAGATTAGTCTGACCTAGAACGCGGTTGGCCGCCTGGTTGTTGGCGGACACAGAGGTAGTCCATACCATCGTGCGGTTATTCTGAGTATCAGCGACATAGAGATATCCAGTGTTACGGTCAAAGGCCGCACCTGTCGGTCCCCGCAGCGCAGATGCTGACGTTCCGCCACTACTACCATTGAAGTTCGCTTGGCCCAAAACATAGTTGGCCGCCTGTCCGTTGGCTGTTGGTAACGCGGTCCAAACAAGGACGCGGTTGTTGTCTCTATCGGCAACTGCCACGCTGTTTGTCCCCGTATTTACCGCCACTTGCTCCGGCGAAGCCATGCTACTAGCTCCGATATATGGCGCGTTAGTCGTGAAGTTCCCCTGACCGAGGACAAGATTTGCCGACTGGCCGCTACTGGTGATAGCGGCAGTCCAGATCAGCACGCGGTTATTAGCAG
>JAQGGU010000039.1 GCA_028289265.1 Candidatus Saccharimonadota bacterium
GAAATTAGCACTCTCACGTCAAGAGTGCTAATTAGTTCTTTTTCGTATTTAGTTACATCAAAAGCAGCAGGCCCAAACCTGCTGCTCAAGGACTAGCATGTACTTTTATTCGCCGTGTTCCTCGATGGCCTCAAGCAAAGAGTTCTCGAGATCGCTCTTACGCTTCAGCTTCGGAACCTTTGGCAGCTCAGTAGTCTCAACGACGCCTTCGGCAATCGGCTCTTCAGCTTTTTCTGCTTCGATGTCGATGTCATAGCCACTCAGCTTGCTGGCAAGACGGACGTTCTGACCGCTCTTACCGATAGCGATTGAAAGCTGGTCTTCGGGTACGATGACGCGGGCGCGTTTCCGCTCCTCGTCCAGTTCAACACGACTGACGCGAGTCGGGCTCAGGGCGTTCATGATATATTCGATGGTGTTTTCACTCCAGACGACGATATCAATCTTTTCCTGTTCGCCGATTTCGCTCATGACGGCGTTTACACGAGTACCATGCCCACCAACAAAGGTACCAACTGGATCCACGCCTGGTACGTTGGAGGCTACAGCGATTTTCGAACGGACACCAGCTTCACGGGCAATGCCCTTGATCTCCACAGCACCACTTTCCATTTCCGGGACTTCAGAACGGAACAAGAACTCAATAAACTCACGGTTGCCACGGGAAACTACGAGCTGCGGTCCACGGAAGCCGCGTTCAACATCCTTCAGGAATACTTTCAGGCGCTGGCCTGGGTAATAGCGCTCGCCCTGGATCTGCTCGCTACGAGGCATGATACCCTGAGCTTTACCAAGGTCGATACGTACAATATTACCCTCAACGCGTGCTACTACAGCGTTAATCACAGTACCAATCTTGTCTTCGAACTCGTTCATGATAATCTCACGCTCGGATTCACGTAGGCGCTGCAAGATGACTTGCTTAGCGGTCTGGGCAGCCACACGGCCGAAGTTCTCAACCTTTTCATGGATCTCGATAATGTCTCCGATGGCAGCATCCTTCTTCATGACCTGGGCATCTGTGAGGCTGATCTCATACGCTTCATCACCGATGAGCTCAACGACTTCTTTTGAAACGTAGGCGTCTACTTCGCCGGTGTTAAGGTTCATTGTTACGCGTACTTCCTGTTCGCGGTCACCGTAATCGCGGCGATAAGCGGCGGCTAAAGCCTGCTCCACGACTTCCTGTACAGTTTCTTCGGGTAAGTTCTTCTCTTCGGCGATGGCTTTGATGGCTACACCGAGGGCTTTGAAATCCATATCCATTATTTTCTCCTTAATTATTCTCTCAATTGTTATCTACGAGTATGAAAAAATCCGACCAGCTGGCCGGATCGAACACTTGTTATTGTACTCGCATATACCTCGAAGTCAAGTGAGCCAATTATTTCGAACCACCGGCCATACTTGGGGTGTTACACTATGATATAGCTCGTTTAACATACCCACTGAAATAAAAGGAGGCTCGCTAATGATTAAAACCGCTACATCTGTCACACGTCTATATCAGTCTTTTCAACCTGCAGCGTATAATTTGGCAATTACTTTGGACCGGAAAAATATGCTATTCACCGGAACCGTTACCGTTACCGGACGGAAGGTCGGACGCCCAAGTAAGCGACTTACCCTTCACCAGAAGTTTTTAACTATTACTTCGGCAAGTATCATCGTGAAAGACAAAAAAGGCTCGCGCGAAGTACCAGTTGAACGGATCAATCATCACCGCGGCTTCGATGAAGTACGAATCCACTCCGACCAAATGCTCTACCCAGGCGAATACACCATCACTTTGGAGTATAAGGGTGCTATTACGCCAGGCATGACCGGTATTTATCCTTGCTTCTTCAAAAATGACGGCCAAGACGACGCCCTCATAGCCACGCAGTTTGAAAGCCACCATGCACGCGAAGCATTCCCATGTGTCGACGAACCGGAAGCAAAGGCTACATTTGATCTCACGCTCACCACGGAAAAAGATATCGAAGTACTCGGTAATACTCCAGTAAAATCGCAGGAATCACGCGGTGATGAAATGATAACCGTCTTTGAAACCACACCTCGGATGTCTACTTACCTGTTGGCTTTTGTGGCAGGTAACATGCACCGTAAAACTACCAAAACTAATCGTGGAACTGATGTTTCCATCTGGGCGACCGTGGCACAGCCGGCTGATTCGCTTGATTTTGCCCTCGATGCAGCTAAACGTTCTATCGAGTTCTTCGAAGGCTATTTCGATGTCCCCTATCCCCTCGCTAAGGCCGACCACGTCGCGCTTCCCGACTTCAGTAGCGGTGCTATGGAAAACTGGGGACTTATTACCTACCGGGAACGTGTATTGCTAGCTTATCCCGGCGAAACCTCGCAGAGCACACGCGAGCAGATCGCGACTGTCGTCGCCCACGAGACATCACATCAATGGTTCGGCAACCTCGTCACTATGAAGTGGTGGGATGACCTATGGCTCAATGAATCATTCGCCAATATGATGGAATACCAAGCTGTCGATGCTATGTACCCTGACTGGAATGTCTGGGATACATTTGTCGCCGCTGAAGGCTTGTCGGCCCTCCGGCGCGATGCCACACCGGGCGTCCAAGCCGTTAAGACTCCGGTAAACCACCCCGAGGAAATCAGTACGCTCTTCGACCCATCCATCGTGTACGCTAAAGGCGGCCGCCTGCTCTACATGCTCAAAAATTACATAGGCGAAGAAGCATTCCGCAAGGGTCTAAGCGATTACTTCAGCGCCCATGCGTATAAAAACACTGAAGGCAGCGATTTATGGAAATCATTATCAGTTGCTAGCGGCAAGGATGTAGCGGCTTTCATGAACCCATGGCTTGAGCGCTCAGGTTTCCCCGTCATATCAGTGAAACAGGAAGGTACTTCGCTCGAGGTGACCCAGCGACACTTTTCTGACAACCCTGAAGCCATTGACCCGGACAGGTTCTGGCCTACCCCGCTATTTGCCGAAGGGGACGTTAGTATTCCAGAGCGCCTGGACGATCGTACAATGTCATGTCAGCTCTCCAGCGAAGATTACATCAGGGTCAATACCGAAGCCCGCGGACACTACATCGTCAATTACACCGAGCCAGCACACCGGGATGCCCTTGTGGTGCGGGTAGCGGATGGTACGTTCAGTAGTGTTGAACGGCTCATGCTACTTAACGATGCTTCCATGCTTGGTCGAGCCGGTTACCAGTCATATGCGGATGCACTTCAACTGCTTAAAGCCTATGGCAACGAAAGTAGCGATCCAGTCTGGGACATCATTTCTCTGATTGTTGGCGAGACCCGCCGTTTCGTGGATCACGACGAAGACCTAGAAGAAAGAATAAAGTCATTCATCAGAAACCTGATCATCAAACAATACGAACGCCTCGGCTGGGATGAAAAAGACGGTGAATCTGCCGCCGACCAGAAACTACGTGCAACTATAATCGGTCTCGGTTCATACGCCGAAGACCCGGCTATAACAGAGCGGGCATTACGAGCATTTGAAGAATACAAACAAAACTCCTCCTCGGTGTCATCAGAGATCCGAGCCATTGTATTTGGCGTACCGGTAAAGCAAGGTGACAAGGCAGCATTCGACTATCTCTTGAAATTACACGATGAAACAAACAACAGCGACCTTAAGGCTGATGTATCCGCAGCCCTCACCGTTACCCGCTCACAGGAAGCAGCATCGCAGTTACTGGAGCGCATCAAAGATGCGGCTATCGTTAAACCACAGGATGCTGACCGTTGGTTGGTATATCTCATGCGCAACCGCTATACCCGCGAAACAGCCTGGAACTGGATGGTGTCGGAGTGGTCATGGATTGAAAAGACATATAGCAATGACAAGTCTTACGACTACATGCCACGTTACGCCGCCAGCGTCTGCAATACACGCGGATGGGCTGAAAAATACCGGACTTTCTTTGAACCAAAACAAGACCAGATTGTCCTAAAACGGAACATCCTTATCGGGCTCGAAGAGATCGAGAACCGCATTAAGTGGCTGGAACGGGACTTACCGGCAGTGCGGGATTACTTCGGGGCACTATAAGCCCGTTGTATATAGCTTCCGGCGCATCCCTAGCAACATCTAGTACCACGCGCTCCAGATCAGAATGCCTGTCTAGCATGGCCCTCATAATGCATGTTATTACACCCGGAGAGAGTAAACTTCGCGCGCCAGGACTTTCCCTCAGCGCAACATTCACGCGATTATACCAGACATTAACATGCCTCAACTCACCAGAGTAATTTGCTATAAGTACATTGCCCAACCGCGCTAGCACGTAATCTGGGGCGACCAACATTCTCTGCTCATCATCAAGAATAAACGTCGGTAGTCTGTCCTGCTGTATATTCTCTGATAAATGGAAAACGCGAAAACGAGCTTCCGGATATTCCAGCTTTACAACCCCATTCGTGGAGGTAGCCCTTTTAAGGAGCCTTCTTTCATACTCAGCCGCATCTAATGCTCGTGATGTCTCTATCCCCTCGCGTATCTCTCTTAATGTCTCTTTAGTCCTTCCAATGATACTTTTTCTGAAACTTCGCATCAGATTTCCACCAGTTCATTGACAATATTCTGACCGGTGACGCTTATTGCACCCAGAGTATATTCTCCGGCATAGTCATGCGTGTCCACCCATAAGTTTGCCGCTATCCGCATGTGTCTTAGCTTGGACGGGCCAATGTACTCCAGACCACTACCAAACCTTTCAGTGTGGCGATACTTCACCTCTATGAACCATACGACTGCATCTTTCTCCACTATGATGTCTACTTCACACAGTTTCGTTTTCCAGTTGCGGTCGAGTACTTTAAAACCCTGCCTTATGAGCTCTTTGACTACAGCTGTTTCAGCCGCATTGCCAATATCAGTCGTCGACACGGTCCGCGCCCTTGTAGCCCGATAATGAATCGTACCAGTCAGCGACAGGTTCCTCCACGTCTTCACCGATATACGTAAAACGTGGTATCTGTCGTCCCTGCACTATCACGTCCTCAAAGAACATCCCATAAGGACGAACTGTCATACGCGGGCCGGCTTTAACGCCAAGCGGGATATAAGCCACCAGCTTTTCGCGGCTTTCACTATGGCGCGCCGTACCAAGTACCATGTACAGTCCACCCTTGTAATGTTTATACACACCAGCCTTTAGTTCATTCATGAGTTTGATAATAGCACGAATTTCTGTATTGGCTTATACGACTGGCGATGTATCGGAGTCACACCGTATTGCTCCAAGCTTCGAATATGCTCCGCCGTGCCATAGCCTACGTGTCGCTCAAAACCATAACCCGGATACTCCCCCGTGGCTATAGTCGCCATATACGTATCGCGGGCTACCTTCGCGACAATACTGGCAGCACTTGCCGCCGGGACCAAATCGTCGGCCTTAATAAGGGCCCTAGTAAATGGCACCTCAACTAAGTAGTTTATATTGCCATCGATGATCACCTCGTCATAAGGGATATGTATCTGTTCCAGAGCCATCTGCATAGCATTCTTGACGCTTATGCTAATACCATTCTTGTCAATATCTTCAGGCCAAATCCATCCCAGACCTACTGCCAGCGCCTGCTGATGTATCTGCTCAGCAAGGACTTCCCGCTGCTTTTTGGATAGCTTTTTTGAGTCTTTTAGCCCGATAATAGGGGCATAAAGTATGACGGCGCCGGCTACCAGTGGCCCCGCCCAGCAACCCCTACCCACTTCATCAATTCCAACCGTTATCATGCTTCCATAGTACCAGAGGCACAAACAAAAAACCGCCCCCTATGGGGACGGTTTTTGCATATCGAGCAAATTGCTTAGGCAGCGACTTTAGAAGTCTCTTTTTCTACCTTTGCATCTTTGTTCATTTCTTCGGCAGCAATTTCGTCTGCAGGAACAACCTTTTCAGGAAGTTCATTCACAGCGTTGCGGTCGAAGTCGACGCCAGTGAGGCGAGCAGCCTTACCGGTACGGGTACGCATGTATGTCAGGTAGTTGCGGCGTACCTTGCTACGCTTGGTAACTTCTACCTTAACCACAAGCGGGCTGTGGAGCAAGAAGCTCTTCTCGACACCTACGCCACTTGCAATGCGGCGAACCGTGATGCGGCTGGTGTGTGAATTTTTGTTGTCGGTGCGGATCACGAGGCCTTGGAACACCTGAACGCGCTCTTTGCTACCTTCGCGAATCTTCTGGTGAACTTTTACAGTGTCACCACTCTGCACGTCAACGACTGCATCTTTTTTAAATTGGGCTGAATATTTTCGGGCAATAGAATCCATAACTCACCTATCCTACACTAATTTTCTCGTTAAAACAAGTGTATCATATCTGTTATTTAGTAGCAAAGGTCAAAATTGCGTAAAAATTGCTATACCGTGTCATAATAATGCGCGATATGTCGTACTATACAGAGCGCATTTGGCAATTCAACAACCATAATTTAGGTCCTCGCGAAGGACAGATAATTCTTGATGAAGCGACCTGCCTAAGTGAAGATAGCGTCGATTTCGGCCCGCTCTATGTTACCTCCGGTCTACAGCGACGCGATGTCATAGTTTTTTTAGGTTTTATTTCACAAACGGACAGCTCGCCTGACGACACGCAAACCGGCTACATGGTGACCCACGTCGATAAGGATGGCTCGGGCATACTAGTCGCGAAAGATTTGATGAATCGTGACCCGGCATCATGGGTTAATCCGCGGACGGTCGGCCTATGGAAAGCCCTCTCAGCCGAAGGCTATGGCTTGGAAGACTTCAGTTTATCCAGTCTGCAGAAACATATTGATACTCGCATCCTCGCCGCCTAGCCGACGACACGGAAGACTTCTTCGAGGGTGGTTTCACCACGCAGTGCTTTGAGCACGCCGTCTTGCAGCATAGTAAGCATACCTTCTTCTATGGCTTTTGCTTCAAGCATATCGGTTGTGACTTGTCCCGGTGGCAGGCGAAGCAGCTGCTGCACACCCGGAGTCATACGTAGCTGCTCGCGAATAGCGATCTGCCCAGTAAAACCGAACGGATGCTCGACGGAAGTACCCGGCCTGTAGAGCGTAATATTTTGTACATCGGGCCGTTCGTAATTCGGCGGCAAAGTGTCTATGATGGATTGCAGCTGCGCTTTCAGTCCCTCATCGGGTTGGTATGGCTGCCTGGTCGTTTCGTCGAGCCGGCGTACCAAACGCTGCGACATAATAAGGTGAATAGCCGAGGCGAATAATGGGTTGATCCCTATGTAATCGAGCATACGCGACAAGGCCGCAGACGCCGAACTGGCATGGAAGGTGCTGAGCACCAAGTGGCCAGTCAGGGCTGCCTGAAGAGCGGTGCGGGCAGTATCCTGGTCACGGATCTCACCAACCATGATTGTATCTGGGTCGAAGCGGAGTACGGCTCGTAATTTATCTGCGAAGCCCTTTTCATTATCGTCGCCCTTTACCGGAATCTGCACGACACCTGGCAGAAAGTACTCGACCGGATCTTCTAGGGTAATGATCTTTTTTTCTTCACTGTTCAGTGTCTCAATAAGGGAATACAGCGTCGTTGTCTTACCAGATCCCGTAGGACCGACGACCAGTACCATACCTGTCGGATGCTTTATGACGTCATCAACCACTTCCCGCTCTGCAGGCGATAGCCCGAGCTTATCAAGGTTGAGTAGCTCAATATGCAAGTTGAATAAACGCATCACAACATCCTGACCATAGACTGTGGGAATAGTCTCTACACGGAGGTTGACTGTTACTTCCTCGCCAGTAGCCATACGATACGTCGTATTGATGTGGCCGCTCTGCGCGTCAGGAGCCGAGGTGGAAATATTGGCTGCAATCGCTACCGATGACATCAGTTGGCGGTACTTGTCAGCCGCAAGTTCTGCTATGGGGTGGAGAATGCCATCGACGCGGAAACGTATGCGAACGCCGTCTTTTTGGTTCTCAAAGTGCAAGTCTGATGCCTTGAGCTGGTAGGCCTGCTTGACGAGATACGCCAGCATGTCATCAGCAAGCACTTGTTGCAACGTCGCCGACACCGAATGGAATAGCTCCTCATTGCTGGCGACAGCAATTTCGACATCGGCATACTCGATTTTCTTAGGAGGGTTGTGCAAACGGAGGTATTCTCGGTAGCCGGTTTCCGAAATAATGGCATACGTCACGCGCTTGTCGGTATACCGCCGGCGGAGCTCATCCATAGCCTGCTTTGAGGTGGTCGTGGTAATACCGAAGTATATATTACTAGCATCAACCTGTAGCGGCACGATGCGCAGGTTGACCAT
>JAQGGU010000044.1 GCA_028289265.1 Candidatus Saccharimonadota bacterium
TATTTTGACGACCATGAGTGAAGCGGTCGTCGTTACGAACGATGTGCTGGAAATCGAATACGTCAATGCGGAAGCGGAAAAACTGTTCCATAGCGATTCTAGATCTTTGTACTCCCGTAGCATAACCCAGATATTCAATAACGGCCACAACCTGCAGAGCTTACGTGACAGGATGATGTCCGGCGATACGACCCCAACAACGCAGTCGATAGAAGACATGACTATCGAGAATATTAACGAGAAGCGGTACCTACGAATCCTGGCTTCACCAATCAGCCGAAGCAGTACTATCGAAGGGTTTATCTTTGTCATTTCGGATGTCACGCTGCTCCAGCAAGCATACATTGAGCTGGAAGCTGCCAAAACAGGCGTGGAACGTATTGTCGAAGAGCGAACGAGCGAGCTAAGACAGGCACAGCAAAAACTACTTGAGGCCGACAAGCTTAAATCTGAGTTTATAATGCTGGCGTCGCATAATCTCCGGACACCACTGGCTGCAATTCAAGGCTATACGGAAATACTGTCAACGTCAGCGCTTGAAGATATGCAAAAAACCGCCGTATCAGGCCTGAATGTCAGTAACAAAAGATTGAGTAGTTTGATTGATGATTTGCTTACGATTAGCTCAATTGAAGCTGGCGACCATCCTTTACAGCAAAAAATCACAGGGGCCAATGAGCTACTGCAAGAAATAGCGAACGAAACCGAGTTAGTCGCAAGCGGTACCACTAACTCCTTGTCCGTAGAGATTAATGTTGGAGACGCGCAGATTCTAGGAAACCCAAACAGACTCAAAGCCGCCTTTAACAATATCTTCGATAATGCATTCAAATTCACCCAACATGGCACAATCACATTTTCAGCAGTCAAAGCGGATAATAACTTAGTCATAACTATCAGTGATACTGGCATTGGTATAAAATCCGACGAAATATCGAAGCTTTTTACAAAATTTCATCGCGGCACCGATACGCTGAACTATAACTTCGAAGGTAAGGGCTTGGGATTATACGTGGCAAAACTCTTTATTACAGAACACCGGGGAACAGTAACCGTACAAAGCACGGAAAACCATGGCACTACAGTAGTCATTACTATTCCGTTGGCCGAATAAGTACAGCATAAGCTTACTCATAATTAGCTACGACTGCAATCATAGGCCCGAACCCGTACCGCCTAAAAAACCAAAGTTACAGGTTTTTACTAGCAATCCGGTTATACTTAAACTCTTCTGTTATGAAAAAGGTTTTTTCTTCGAGATACTTTTTTACTCCGCAGACGGTTCGGGTAGATGTAGAGGGATTGCAAAAAAGGATTAGTATTTAAACCCGTATCAATCTCCCCTGTAGTTGAGTCAATATAGAGCTGGCTCATATTGGCGTCTGTTATGGCCTATATTCAGAGGTTAGCAGATACTATTTTAGTTGCGATAACATCTACGATAGCCCGCCAAAAGAAACGCACCTACCTCGCCGTAGGTGCGTTTCTTTTTGAATGAGCTAAGTGGGCTCAAATCATCGACACGCTTTAGGGCGTCGAGGGTGAGAACTGCCAGTGGCAATACGCAAGGAAACCTTCCGATGAAAATTTTTTTTCATTCATTGCAACATTTAGCCGCATTGCTGAAAAGTGGTTATAATTACGGTAATGTTTAAAAACATATGTTGGTAAACTTATTATGAATGCCTTGGACTTCGCCCTTATTGTCATGCTGCTGGGATTTTTTGTAGCTGGCAGGAGTATGGGCTTTGTGTATTACCTCTTTACTACAGGCGGCTTATTTGCAGGATACCTATTGGGACTACTCATAGCCCCCATAGCAACTCGTAGCTTCACTTCTGACGTAGCAATCGCTTCTGTATCTCTAGGATTAATGTTCGGTTTGGCGTCGGCGCTATGCTACATTGGCGGAATAATTGGCAAAAGAGTCCGCCTTAATGTCATCCTTTCACGGTTCAATGACCTCGATAAGCTACTAGTTTGGCCGTATAAAGTAGCTGCAGCTTTGGTGGGGATAGTCGTATTATCACAAACTTTGATTCATGTACCCTTGCTAAGTCTACAATTTTCCGCTCAAGGCTCATCGATTCTATACTTAGCCGATAAAATCGGGCCTGCGACCAGTTTCGAACAATTAGGGCATGCGATAGCGCCCGACCAATTCCGCAATCTCCGTTTAGACTACGATGCAAATCCGCTAACCTTCAACCATATCGCTGACGCGGGTGAGTTTCAAAACGCCGTGCGTACTACAGCAGATTCAATTGTAAAGATTTCAGGCAGGAACTGTGTTGGGCTTGGATCGGGGTCGGGCTTCGTAGCCGCTCCCGGTCTGATCGTGACCAATGCTCATGTCATCGGCGGCGCGAGTTCAATCTATATCCGTAATCATTCCGGGGCATATCCAGCAACACCGATCATCATAGACGAAGATCATGACCTCGCTGTACTTTATTCGAAGTTCATTAACAGTAGACCACTCCCCTTTTCAGCGACCCTTCCTACTAGGGGCGATAAAGCAGTGATCGTCGGCTATCCTGGCGGAGGCGACCTGAAGATGAGTCAAGGAATCATATATGACCGCGACAATACATCAACACACAATAAGCTTAACGGTTCTACTACCCTGACACTCAATGCTGGCTTAGGACCGGGCAGCTCTGGAGGTCCTGTATTAAACCTGGCGGGCGAAGTCATAGGAGTCAATGACGCAGGAGGTTCAGACCATTCAATAGCTATCAAGGCTGAGTTAGCAAAAAGTCTCGTAAGCAAGGCTGCCAAAAAACCGTTTCCCACGAGAGTTAATTTCTGCGCCGTAGCACCAAAGTTTTATTAGCCGTTAGTGTGAGATGGAGAATTTCAGCAGGCAAACATGTATTCTATTACGATAACGTCTACGCTGGCCCCCCAAATTAAAAATCCAAGCCGAAAAGTTTGGACTTTTAATTTGGCCTGAACTCGTTTTGCACACGGGATAGTTACGATAGTATCTACCAGGACCTCAAAAAATAGGCTCTATTATGGACAGCAATGACCCGGTTATTCACCGCCGATATACTGATCGATTAATGCTTTGTCCTGATTGATCGGTACCGCAAAACCCACGCCTTGGGCAAAAGGCACAATGGCCGAATTAACGCCTATGACAGCGCCAGTTCGAGCATCGACAAGCGGACCTCCTGAATCGCCGACATTAATCGAGGCATCCGTCTGTATGAGACCATTTAAAGTCGTAGTTTGACCTGATCCACTTTCATCGCCAATTTGGACCGAGCGGTTTACTCCAGAAACGATACCCTGGCTGAGCG
This sequence comes from Candidatus Saccharimonadota bacterium, assembly GCA_028289265.1. GTDB lineage: Bacteria > Patescibacteriota > Saccharimonadia > Saccharimonadales > UBA4665 > UBA4665. Next base: position 3,309 of record JAQGGU010000044.1, read on the forward strand.
TATTGTGATATTGGCCCAACGCGTTGCCTATCACAAGGACAGGCTGGCCAGGAGCTACTTCATTTGAATCTCCAAGTATCACAGTGGGAAGCCCGGATACATCAATTTTAAGCACGGACGCATCATGGGCCACATCACTTCCCACTACCGAGGCAGGAAATACCCGGCCATCATCGAGCGTTACGGTCATACCATTAGAGGCGGCAGACGCCACATGACTACTCGTTAAAATATAGCCATCATCGGACACGATCATTCCTGTTGCGGCACCTCCTTGAGAGTTCTGAGTACCGTCGGTCCCACTAGCAGCGTTGACGGTAATATCAACTACCGCGGGCAAAACTAATTGCGATACATCCGTTAATGTAGACTGTCCACTGGGCGGCCAATCCGTAAGTCGCACGGCAGAACTTTTATCGACACCGGTAACAGTGTCCTGCGCCACTTGTGCATAAGCGGGACTTCTTACAATTCCAATGCTCAACAATACACTTGCCAAGCCTACTACTAGAGTTCGTGATTTCATATGTACTAGAGTAAACGGTTGACCAGACCTGCGCCGTAAAAAGATTCTCTTTGGGGTGTTGTAGTTTTGGTATGCGAAATTTTATATAGCACTGTTCCTTGACCATGCTGTCGGCTATTGTTATGATAGAATGGTTTGTTCGCTAATTGTTCGTTCTTTCCGTCGCGAAGCAAACATATTTTTTGAAAGTAATAGCCCGCTCATTGGGCACAAAGGTACACCACTATGTAATGAAAGAGGTTAAACAAAAACCTCCTGATTGTTAAAGTCGGCCAAATATAGGCCGCTAGGCTGAACTCGTCAAACCGCAAAAAAGACCCAACTATAACGAAAGGTACAAATTTAGAATCATGTCATATACGTCTCTATTACGAGAACGCAGTATTAAAATTGGTAAAAAACGGAAGGTCCGGATTTCGGTCAAATTCTTGGCAATCGCACTACTAGTCATGGGCCTGGTGCCGACTGTAAACGTAATTGCCGCTACGCCCGTCCACGCAGCAAGCATCGTACAGACGGTAAACGGTACGCAGTACCCATACGCCAATTCTTCTTGGCCTAATAACGAAGCAGATCCTTGGGGTATGTACAAGCGCCAGTGTGTGTCATACACCGCTTGGGCAGTCGCAGCTTCCGGCCGTAACATGCCTTACTGGGGCGGCAAAGGTAACGCAAACCAGTGGGATGATAACGCTCGTGCCGCCGGCATCCCAGTCGACAGCAGTCCGCGCGTCGGTGACGTTGCGGTACGCAACTCCGGTTCATTTGGCCATGTCATGTACGTCGATAGCGTAAATGGCGACGGCACCATCAATGTCAGCCAGTACAACGCGAACTGGAACGGCGCCTACAGTACCGCAACCGTAGGTACCTCCGGACTAGTCTTCATTCACTTCCCCTAACATTTAAGTATGTTTAGCCAAATCAGACCGCATACAGTTTAGTATGCGGTCTGATAGTTTTTAATTTTAGGTTGCCCTTCTAGCCCCCCTCGCGGCTATAACATGTAATAGGTGTAGGTATTCTTCATTTGCACGCCAAGTAGGATATAAAAATGTTATGCTTATTGAAGTAGTATGCCGGATAAATTCAAAATACTCGACCGTCCCGGAAGCTCCAGTAGAAGCGCCCTTATTGTTGCGTTTAGTTTGCTAGTTACTATATTTACCGTAACCTTTTACGCGCTACGACATCCGCAGGCTCTTGACCTTCAGTATAATCCTTACGCAGTATTATCTTTCCTGCCTATCGCGATTAACATATGGATTATCATCCTCATCGTGCGGTTGCGCACACAATCAGAAGAAGCGGTCTGGTTCGTACTCTACCTGTGTGGCATCACAATCGCCGGATTAGGAGAAGCCCTGCAGCGCATGAGTGCACAACCGGATGCCGCAGTATTTTGGTTCCAGCTCAACGGCCTTGGCTTTATGCTCATGCCGATAGCCTACTACCTTTTTGTATTTTCGTACGTCAAACCGCTTCGTTCACAGTCCCCATTACTTGTCCCGAGCTTGATGACGGGCTTATGTGTCATGATCCTGTTCTTTGTCGGCACGAACCAGTTCTACAATCTGGTGCCATCGGCAATGGTGTCCTACCCCTGGGGCTTTAATCCACCAACAGGCCCTTTGTTTGGTATCCTCTTTTTATGGGTAGAGCTATTACTATTAGTAGCGTTTTTTACCCTGTTCCGTTTCTACCGGCGTGTCTCCAGTGACTTATTACGGCGGCAATCGCGGGTTTATATCTGGGCCATCCTTATACCAATAATAGGCGGCAGTATTACCGACGGGCTCTTGCCACTTCTAAATTACAATAGTATCGTACCACTCAGCATCTTCCTTTCGACGGGTACTAGCGTCGTCGCTTATTACGGGCTTAGGCGTTACCGGCTGTTCCAGGTCAACCCATCATTGTTTGCCGAAAATGTTATTCGAACTATGCACGAAGCGGTTGTCGTCACGAATACACAGTTCAAGATTGATTTTGCCAACCGCGAAGCCCAGTCCTTGCTGCATGCCAATTCGGCGAACTTATCAGGTACCGACATTAGCACATATTTTACGCCTGATTCTTGGCAAACCATTTTACAGGCGGAACAAAATGAAAAAAGAGGCATGGAAAGTCTAAGTGAAGCTGATTTCGGCAAGCTTACGATTATGGACACAGCCGGCAATAATATACCGATTCGCATCTATACCTCCCGGCTCGAAGAAGGCACTCCCAATGAAGCATATATATTCATTATTTCCGATATCAGCGATATTACCGCATCCTACCATCAGCTCGAGGATAGTGCCGCACGTATCCGCACCCAGAACCAGTTGTTGCAGGAGAACCAGGTGACAATGGAGCGATTGCTAGCTGAATCCCAAAACCTACAAAAACAGTTGCAGCATGAGAAGGAAAACGTAGAACATACCGTTGAAGTACGCACGGCCGAGCTTAGGGAAGCCCGCGACAAGCTGGAGGCGGCCGATGAGCTCAAGTCAGAATTTATCATGCTAAGTTCGCACAACCTTCGAACTCCATTGAGTATCATGCGTAGTAGCGTGGAGCTTCTCGCCGACAATCCTTCGCTGGCTGCCGACCAAAAAGCCATAATCCATTCGCTGACAAATGGCACTGACCGGCTTGGAGAACTTATCGAAGACCTTCTGACTATAGCTACACTGGAAGCGGGAGACCAGTCCCGTCTTGAGCCAACTAAGCTCGGAGATATTATTTCCCCGCTCGTCAGCGAGGCTGAGTCCATAGCCGAATCTAAGGGCCTGGTATTCAAGCCAAGTATTCCTACGACAGACATAGTCGTAAATGCCAACGCCCCAAGGCTGCGGGGTGCTATCCGAAATATATTACATAACGCCGTAAACTTCACGACCGAAGGAGAGGTACGACTACGAGTCAGTACTTCAGAAAATAAACTCCGCATCATTGTAGAAGACTCAGGCATAGGCATTCCTCCAGAAGAGTTACCGAAGCTTTTCACAAAGTTCCATCGGGCAACATCAACCCTTGTATACGATTATCAGGGCAAAGGAATTGGATTGTATTTGGCGAAACTTGTCGTCGAAGAGCACAACGGTAAAATCTTCGCAGAGAGTACTCTTGGAAAAGGATCAGCCTTTACGATGGAGCTGCCTATTATCGTGCCAGGTCAATCTGAAAACAGCATCCCAGCTTCCGTAGCAACCAATAGCTAAGTTAAAGGATATATCTTATTGCTTATGCATGACATGCATGCAAGTTGAGTGTATAATACCTAATTTCACAACCAGTCTCTGAGGACAAGCGGTATGAAGCGTAGGTATAAGCCTATTCATTTATTTTTAGAAAAAACACGGTGGTTTATTTTTGGCATACCCCTCGTCCTTGTCAGCCTGGTAATAATCTCCCTTGTCGCGCCCACCACAGAGACTAATGCTCGAGCCGCTACCGCTACCACCACCGATAGTCCCGCAGATGCATACACAATGGGCTCATACGATAGTGCGAACGCCGTTACCAATGGCTTGACTGCTACCGCTGATGGCTTTGACGCTGCTATAATTTCGACAGAGCGGACACTCATGCACGGCAGTCGGTCTATCGTCGCAAACCTATCACGCAGCGGCACATTTATAACTCGAAGCTTGCACACTAGCATTGCATTCGTCGGCCGAACCATAGCGGGCACCACTAGTTTTATGGGCCGCGGCATAGTTGTTAGCGCCACGTTCATGGCAAAAGCCGTCGTCTCCAGCTTCACGTTATTAATCAAGATACCGGCTACAATCCTGGGATTCGTGGCTGACACGCCTCTAGTGAGCGCGGCCATAAAGCCAGCCGATGACGCACCAACGCCAGTCATTGACCAAAACTCCCCTACCCTTTTCGCGGCTAAGACTAATGTGCCATCCGTGAACACTGTCAACAAGACAGCGCCCCAAATAGACACTTCCCCGGCGTGGCCTATCCATGGTGAAATTACTACGTATTTCGGAGTGCCTCACTGGCCATTCCAACCTACGCATACTGGTCTGGACATCAGCGATGGGCGGCCCTCCGGCGTCACACCAGTCAAACCGTACCGGGCGGGCCGAGTCATCGAAACAGTACATTCCAACAGCGGCCTGGGCAACCACGTCATCGTCGATCATGGTGATGGAATTACCTCGGTATACGCTCACTTCGCTACCATCAGCGTAAGCACGGGGCAGATAGTCGATAAGAGTACTGTCCTTGGTACAGAAGGTTCGACCGGTGCTTCTACCGGCCCACACGTACATATTGAAATTCGGGTAAATGGGCAACCAACGGATCCACTAAAATACCTCCAGGGGCACCCCTAAGAGATTATTTACGGCTACACCGGATTAAAAACGTGGGCAAGATCATCGGCATATACGCGTAATTGTAGACTATCTCGTATATCTCTTCGGCGCCGGAAGACTTTTTAGTATACTAGAGCGAATGGGTTCGCTTGTTACTATCTTGATAATCGCCATAAGCCTGGCAATGGACGCCTTCGCGGTCAGCGTCGCAGGCGGTATTAAATCAAGGCAGTCAAAGTGGAGAGACGCGGTTAAGATTGGCCTGTACTTTGGTGGCTTCCAGGCTGCTATGCCGCTAATCGGCTGGGTAATGGGCAACAGCCTCAGGGGCTTCGTGATGAACTTTAGTGGCTGGATCGCCTTTATTCTCCTCACGATTATCGGCCTCAAAATGATCAAAGAAGCCCTGGTAGATGACGACGAGGACGATAAAGAACAGAAGAGCCTGCTAAACTCACGGACACTCCTGCTTATGGCCATCGCTACAAGCATAGACGCCCTGGTAGTGGGCATCACGCTGAGTCTCATCGGGTTGCCATTACTTGTGTCGGTAGCCATCATTGGTATCGTGACTTTCGTGCTCAGTGTATTGGGTTTTCAATTCGGTAAAAAGCTCGGGGCATTCTTTGCTGGCAAGATAGAAATAGTAGGCGGCATTGCGCTTATTGCTATCGGGGTCAAACTACTGCTTGCTCCCTGATGTAGATTTCCAGTCCTGCACTATGCGAGACCTCGCACTCGACCACCTACCGCCTATCCCCGCGGAGTGCCAAGGCCGCGAAAAGCGGCATTGGATCGTATTAGAAGATTGGTATCCAACATGATTCCCGATGTTGACGAAAGTATTAGTTATGCCGCGCCAGTAGTAATTATTCCTTGGGAGTAACCACTCCTTCAAAAACAGCCGCCTCATGAGCACGCAGTTCCACTTTATCTGTAGCAGTTTTAACTAGCATAGTTTCTGGATCAGATGAAACCACAAATGCACCTAGAGCCAGGTCCGGCTTGAGGCTCAGGCTGACCGGTTTTTTAGAGAAGTTGACCAGCACAATATATCGCTCATCCCCTCGCGTACGGGCATAACCTAGAACATAGGTATTGCCTGTATCTATGACTTCAAATTCGCCATGCTTGATAGAAGCAGAAGTATTGCGCAATTTACCCAAGTGACGGTAGAGTGACAGGAATGAATCAGGGTCTTTGGACTCCGTCTCAATGTTATGTGTCTTGTAATTGTCGGTTATTGGCAACCACGTCCGTGAAGCTGTCGAGAAACCAGCGTTTTCACCGGCTGTCCACTGCAGCGGCGTGCGCTCAGGGTCACGGCCATCGCCTCCGCGGGCGCCTGGATCCTGCACCATGTCCGCCGGGATATTGCCGTTCTTCATTCCGATTTCCTCGCCGTTATAAATAAACGCCATCCCGGGAAGTGTAAGTAACAACACGGCCGCACTGCGGGCTATAGGCTCCCCCATCCGGGTCACCATACGGTGCTGGTCGTGATTGCCAAAGGCATAGCTGGCAACACATAGCGAATTGAAGTCGTTGAGTGCTTTATGGAAAGTTCCTAGGAAATCACGCCATGCTTTAGCTTCCCATGGCAGGCTGAGTCCTTCAAAGTTAAATGGCGCGGCAACTTCAGGATCCATACCTTCATAAAATTCCAGGTACTCATCGACACGGTTATGTGTCTCAGGGTAGGCTTCGGTGATCATGAAGCGCTCGCCGTGTTTATACTTTTCTTCTTTTAGCACAGCTGCCATTTCGCTCAAATAGGCATACAGCTGAGGCCACGCGTGATTGTTGGTGTGGATCAGTGCGCCGTAACGCGTATCCCTTCCTTCGACATAGTGCGGATTTGGCTTCTCGTCGCGGTATAAGGGGTCTTTAGCCATAAAATGCACGGCATCAACACGGAAGCCGTCTACGCCCTTGTCGAGCCAGAAGCGCATGGCATCCTTGATGGCATCGCGCACTTCAGGGTTTGCCCAATTGAGGTCAGGCTGGCGGACATCGAAGCTGTGCAAGTAAAATTGTTGCCGAGCCGGTTCCCATTCCCAGGCCGGACCGCCGGTGAGTACTTCCACCCAGTTGTTTGGGGGAATCGGCTTGCCTTCCTTGTCATGGCCCCGTGGATCCTTCCAAATATACCAGTCAGAGTATCTATCTTCCCTGGATTGCCGGGACTGGCGGAACCATTCGTGTTCATCAGAAGAGTGGTTGGGCACAAGGTCTACGATGATCCTTATACCGCGTTCGTGCGCCTCTTTCAGCAGTTCATCCATGTCATCAAGCGTACCAAAGATAGCGTCGACGCCACAGTAGTCGGCCACGTCATAACCGAAATCCGCCATTGGTGAAGGGTAAAACGGAGACAGCCAAATAGCGTTAACTCCCAGATCTTCCAAGTACCCCAACTTCTTTGTTATACCAGGGATGTCACCAATACCATCACTGTTACTGTCGTAGAAGCTGCGAGGGTAGATTTGATAGACGATAGAGCCTTCTGCCCATCTGTGATGCGTGGAAGTAGGTTTTGTGCTCATGCTATTAGGATAGCAGCCATTAAACAATAGCTCCAAATGGCTTACTTATTTGTCTTGAGACAAGATAAGAACTGAAGCCGGAGGCAATACGATTGATGCCGTACCATTTTCTACCATTACTTCAGCTACACCGGCTTCTTTGAAGTCGGGACTATAAGCCTTTGCGGTGCTATTAAACCGTACCCGCCAATTGCCGTTTCGAGGCAGTCCAAGTAGATATTCCACATGCAGTTTGTCGCCAAAGTTTACAATAACGACGACATCGTCGGCAGGGCCACCCTTTTTCCAGCGATGATAGGCTATCACTTTGTTATCTTCATCAAAATGCATGATATTGATATCACAACCCGTCAGCCCTGCACTGACGCCACCGGCATTTTTCCGTAATGCTATAAGGTCTGCGTGGGCCTGAACAATACCGGCGTGCTTGACGGCCTTGTCCCAATCGAGTGACTGCCAATCGCTGAAACTACCGCTCTCCATAAATTCCTCCCCCTGGAATAGCATAGGAATACCGGGAGTGGTAAATAATAATGCCGCCGCGATCAGCGACTGCCGACGAGCGAACAGATTGTCGGCAGCATCGGGAGATATGACTTCATTGAAACGGGCAGAACCATTGGCTGCCGTGTCGTGCGAGTCGATATAGATGATGCGACTAAAGGGATTGTCAATGAAGCGCCTTGTCAGCTGTGTCATGAGTTCAGACAAATTAATATCCGCCGGATTGTTACTGTGCAGCGCCTCACGCAGGCTATGTGGGAATCCCAGTTCCCACTGCGACACGAACCCGGCGCCACCTTCGCTCGTGGGCTTTACGATATACTCATTATCGGCAACGTCTTCAGCAATAGTTAGTGCCGCCGGGTTAATCTTTTTTGACAGCTCATTGGCCTGCTGTAGCAGCGACCATGCTTCTGGTAAATCATTGCTGGGGTCATTGTTATAACCCTTGACGTTTCGAATATAAATAGTAGAGTCGAAGCGAAGTCCGTCTACCCTGCAATCCTCAAGCCACATCTTGACGTTGTCTAGTAAATATTGCCGTACCTCTTCTCGTCCGAAGTCGGGCCGAGTACTTCCCCATGGTGTCTCGGCACGCCAATCATTATAAAAGTAGATGCCGCCCTTGCCATTCTCCTGCCAACCGTCGAACTGCCACAGGTCGAGGTTCTCGTCAGGACCAAAGTGATTGTAAACGACATCAAGAATGATGCCTATTCCACGTTTGTGCGCGGCTTTCACGAATTGCAGGAAGCCGTGGCGGCCGCCATACAGGCTTTCTACCGCATAGATATAGTCGATAGCATAACCCCAGCCCCGGTCCATCAGCATACTACCAATCGGCATCACCTCAATCATATTTACCCCAAGGCCAGCCAAATGGTCCAGCTTGTCGCACATATCCTGGAATGTACCGATGATCGCCGGGTCGGGCCGGTTGAAAGTACCGACGTGGAGTTCATAGATAACCTGCTCCTCTAGGGGTATAGGGGTAAAGGCGTCATCCTCCCAGTCAAAATTACTGCTCGCGATAACTGCGTTCCCCGGTGTAGTCGTAAAATGAAGTGCCCGGGGATCGTTACGGTGATAGACGTTATCGCCATTCTTGATAACAAATTTATACTCCTGACCTGGCTCGGCACCCTCTACAAAAACCGCCCAGTAGCCGTCATTCTCACTTTCCAGAGGATGCTCAGCCCAGTCATTGAACGAGCCGCTAACCGCGACACTATGGGCGAATGGCGCCCATACCCTGAAGGACACACCAGAGCCTCGCACTAAGGCCCCGACATCTTTTTTAGTTTTTCTGGACATAACCTCTATTATGCTTATGCCTGCTGCCATGCGCAACCCAAGCACTTAGAATAAGTACTTAGTGCCTGGATTTGTACAGCAGCAAATACCCAAAACCGAGAACCAGTAAACTCCAGCCCAGCAGGCTCGAAATACTCGTGATAGCAAGACTAATAATTTCAGAATTCTCACCAGCCACGTACCCTACATACGCGAGTATGGCAGCGGGGATGGAATTGCCGATAGTGGTATAACTTACAAAAGGCATCAAAGCCATTTGCGGGAAGACGTCCGACAAGGATACGGCAGTCCTCAGGCCCGGCACAAACCTGCCCACTAGCACCGCTGTACTTGCATGACGGTCAAACCACCGCCCTGCCCGTTCAATATTTTTCGGCCGTAAACCTATCCATTTACCGCGCTTGTGAATAAGTCTGTATACGGCTGCTTGATCCACGAGGCGCGCAATCAGATATATGACTATGGACCCTAGCGTCGAACCAGCCGCCCCAACTATGATAGCCAGTACCAAAGATACTTGGCCGGCGGACGCAAGATACCCGGCAACCGGCATGACGGCTTCGGTCGGCAGAAGCGCCATCAGGATAAAAATACTGATATACCTGCTTGAAGCTACAACCGTATAAATAGAATCAATCATGACGAAGTCGTACGCTAAGTATACGGCAAGTAACAATACCCATGGTTATGCTTTTTTTCAATGACACAGAGAGAGGGGCTACTCATACTCCCCCGTACCAATTGACCATACATAAAATTTCACAGACAGGTACTCCTCAAGGAGTTTATATAAGCTTACACACAAAAAAGCTAACCAATCTAACCTAAACTACAAGGGGGGTGTTATGAAAACATCAATATTCAGAGCGGCTGGGTCTGTTGCCGGGGTAGCAAGCTGTCTAGTCCTATTCAGTGGGGTCGCTAGCGCAGATAGCATAAACGATTCAGGACGCGGTTCACGCAATATAATAAGCCATGAGAATATTTGCACGACCAAAGTACACAACAATACCGACATTACCTTCATCAATGATACTTGGCAAGATGCTGATTCCGGGGATACTACGGTAAAAAATAATGACGATGTTAATGGCAGCATATCCTCAGGTAGCGCTTCGAACTTGAACCACACTAGTTTCAATACGAGCGTGACTAACGCTAGTGGCGCAGGCTGTGGCGCCGAACAGCCGGTCAAGGCCCCTGGCGAAAATATCGGTGGCGGCCATGGTGGAGGACAAACTCTTGGCATATCCACTAGTGCACCTGCGCCTGGCCGTGGAGTCGAAGAAAGGGAAATACTGAGCACATCAGTCGTAGAACAAGTCGCCACCGTACCCGTTGGCGGCGTTGGTGCCGGTAGTGGTGGTACGGAATACCTAGGCGGTCTAGTAGCAGTCACATTACTCAGTGGCGCACTAGCTACACGGCGCCTGCAACGCTCGTTCAGAGTGTAGTGCAGGACGTAATACATAGTAGTCGGCCTTAAAACTAACAGTTCTTTCATGAGGAGATTGCTATCATGGCCCAAGATACCATCCCGCCCCAAGAAGGCTATTTCCGGGAAATACCTGTTGCTGCAATAGTCTACAGCAATCTCCTCGCTGAGAGTTTACACACTTACTCATTGGATATATCGGGATTCAAACGCTACGCTTCATACGCAGTTACGGCTGCGCTACTATTTATTTCGATCAGTGGCATGTACCTGGTAGGTTCAGTACTCGTTGCCGAAACTTCTTCCAACAGCGGAAAGCCTCCCGCGCGGTCCACCGCCGCACCTGCGTCATCCAGGGCAAAAAGTGCGGCGTACCTACCGAAATCCGCGCCGACACAGCTCAAAATACCTTCAATAGGGCTTACAGCCGGAGCGGTGGAAGTAGGACAAAATGACGATGGCACCATGGAAGTGCCGGGCGCTGACGTCGTAGGCTGGTATAACCTCGGTCCGGCCCCAGGTGAACTGGGCCCCGCTGTCATTACCGGCCATGTCGACAGCGCCATCAGCGGTCCTGCTGTATTCTGGGACCTTGAAAAAGTGCAGGTCGGCGACGACATATCGATAACCCGGGCAGACGGTAAAACGGTCACCTTTAAAGTCGAAAAGTCTGAGTCGTACGACCAGAGCAACTTCCCGACCAATGCGGTATACGGCAATTTGAACTACCCGGGCCTGCGTCTGATAACTTGTGATGGAGATTTCAACTACCTCACCCGGCATTATTCCCATAATCTGGTCGTATACGCTAAAGCTGTTTTATAATCCCGAGAACACGCAAAGAAAAAGGTCTCTAGCATAAGAGTGATCTTTTTGGCTGTATGAATGTAGCTTTTGCTGTTTTAGTTAAAGATAACTTAGAGTTGAGCTCCCACAGATGGCAACACAACAAGTCTTGGTATAAAATAGGTATCGACTCATGTTGCCCCCATGGCCAAGCAACATAGCCCTCCCTGTGAGAGCACTTATGCTTATATGTAAGTTTTTTTACTTCTATATACTCAGGGACCAATGTAGTATTAAGCTGTAATTGTAGGATCGGTAAGGAGATTAGTTTGACTAAACCAACTATTGCAACTCAGCTAACGTCTCTACGTGATACGCATAGCACGACAGTAACTGAGCTGGATAAATACAGGCTTCTTGTGGAAAATATACAAGATTATGCCATTTTCCTAATGGATAAAGATGGCTATATTCAAACATGGAACAAGGGAGCCCAGATAAACAAAGGCTACAAAGCCGACGAAATTATTGGCAAACATTTCTCTAATTTTTATTTGCAGCGAGACAAAGACGCAAAAAAACCGGAACGGGAACTGGAACTGGCTAAAAAGCTTGGCCGCGTCGAAGATGAAGACTGGCGCGTGCGCAAAGACGGTACGCACTTTTGGGCGAATGTGGTCATCACGGCACTCTATGGCAACGATGGCGATGTGATCGGCTACGCAAAGGTGACGCGTGACCTTACCGAGCGTAAACACCAAGAAGACACATTGCGTCAGGCAAATGTCCTGCTCCAACAACAGCAAAAAGAAATGCAGCGCCTCAGCATTACTAAGGACGAATTTATTTCACTCGCCTCCCACCAACTGCGCACCCCTGCTACCGCCATAAAACAGCTGCTAGGCATCCTTCTCGAGGGCTTCAAAGGCGACCTGACTGATGAGCAACTTACTGTCATCCAAAAAGCCTATGATAGCAATGAACGCCAGATAGCTATTGTCAACAGACTGCTCAGTGTAGCTCAGCTTGACGGAGGCAAGGTGAAACTTCAAAAATTGCCGACAGACATCGCTGTCCTTATCAAGGATATAGTGGAGGAGTACGCCGACACTATTGCCCGCCGCGAACAAGCTGTACACATCGCCATACCTACATCCTTACCCGAGATTAACATCGATGCTGAACACTTGCGAATGGCCCTCGAGAATCTGATCGACAATGCCTCTAAATATACTCTGGCTGGCGGCAAAATCACCATTACCGCCAAGACAGCTAAAAATATGCTCCGCATAGAGGTAAAAGACAGTGGCGTAGGTATCGCAGCTGACGATATCAGCAAACTGTTTATCAAATTTACGAGAATCCCGAACGAACTTTCACAAAAAGTTGGCGGTAGTGGCCTGGGACTCTACTGGGCATACAAAGTTATTGAGTTGCACGGCGGAACCATGCAAGTCGCTTCAGACATACATAAGGGCACAACTTTTGCCGTGCTCATACCTATGGATACTGAACATGCGTAAAATTTTGGTAGTAGAAGATGAGGATATACTCCGAGAAACCTATCTGACGATTCTCTCGACAGAGCCGTATTTGGTTGACGTTGCGTCTAACGGTGAAGAAGCACTCATTAAATGCCAGGACACTAGCTACGATCTGGTCTTACTTGATCTTATGATGCCGATCATGAACGGCGTCGATTTTCTGAAGCACGCACCTGTGGCAACTACCAAGATCATTATTATGAGCAATCTGTCTTCTGGTGACTTACTCACACAAGCTATCGAACTTGGGGCATATAAGAGCGTACTTAAATCGGATTTATCTCCTAAACAGCTATTGGCGCTGGTGCGCTATGAAGTGAGGAGCTAGATAGTTCCCTGCCCTACTGGCTGTTTTCAGAGTCTTCAAGCACCGGATCATTATCAGGATTGTCATTGGTGTCTATAGTCGTTGGATCATGATAGGTGACGGGTCCACCCACTTCACCGCTCACGGGCAGATGCCCCTCACTGACCGGATTATCTTTAGGATCGCTGACGTTATCATCTGACATAGTACTATCTCCTTATACTGCCTAGATAGTATTACGGAAGGGACACGAGTGTTGTGTGAAGATTTAGACTCGTAGGTGGTTAATTTGAGGACTTCAGCCAGGCAATGGCATCAGCTTCGTTGTCAAAGCCTTGAAATTTCGATCCTAAATTGAGATGGAGAACCTGCAAAGAAGAGAAAAATAGGAAACCAGGCTCTTTACCCCTAAATACTACAGCTACTTTACGGAAATTGCGTAAACGCCAGAGCACACCCATGCCTTTTGCCTGGACTGGAATGCTGGCACCAGAAAAATCGACTTCCTGGATATTATCGAGTAGTTTGTCTACCTTATGATCTTTTGCGAGTTTGAGAGCGGCTTCTACGGGCTTTTCTACGTCTTCAACGTGCAAACTGCCCCATGTATTCAAATGTACAAAATCATCCGCGAGCGTGACCGAGAAGTTAGGTTTGTGCGCCATACTTATTCTTATTGTAGCGGAGTTACAGCAAAAGCACTATCTAAAAGTTAGCGACTGGGCCTAAGGGTGTTTATACTAAAATGACGTATGTTAGAACTTCCGGTGGGTACGCAACAATTTTTTGATAGAATTCTTACCAATGACATGATGCCTGGCGCCTATGACGGCGTTAGCCAGGACGAGATAACCCGTGGTGTGGCTCAAGCGATAGACATCACGCGGGGCATCAAAGAACACCTTCCCTCCCTAGTAGCCACGGCACATCCAGAGTACGAGGATCAGCCTGATACGCGAGAAAAAGCAGACAAAGAAGTCAGCTACGTCACTCTCAAGGCCGTAGGATTTTGTGGACTACTCGCCGCCGGGCAAATAGAAGACACCGAGCTTATCAAGAATGATGTCTATGGCATATGCATGATGTACCTTGCCGACCAGGCGGTAGATAATAATGACGAACACATGTCACTGAGCCTTGAGACGCTCTATGGCCTTAGACAGCCGCATCCGGACGACCATCCGTACATGGCCGCCCATATGACACTACCTTTGCGTATACCTCATTATCTACGAAATGCCGTGCTCCCTGATGATTTGCCACGGGTGCGCGTTTGCTTTGAAGACCAGGTCCTTATGAACGAAGTCCGGCATCACCGCGCCAGCGAGGAACTACTGCGTATCGGAGAAAACCCGACGGCCGTGCGGGCGTTTTGGGAAAACCGGGGGGATGACATTGCCGAGATGATCACCGTTATGGCAGGTTTTCCAAGCGTCTCACACTCACTCCACGCTGCCCACCGACGCGACAATCCTGCTCTGAGGTTGCCGGCATTGCAAGAAATTGACGATCAGCCAGAACTTATCCGGATGCTCCGTATCTCAAACGTACTGGTACGTTTACTGGATGACGCTGGCGACTCGGATACCGACTGGGGCAATGACCCTGAACGAGGTATTTTTTGTATAAATTGGCTAAACCAAGCCCGACAGGCAGGAATCCGACTCATAGAGCCCCTCATGAGATTAGGCGAAATACCGCAAGCAGCCCAGCAGGGACTGACTGAAGTACTCATGGATTTTGGCAATCCCGACCAAGCTGCGCATAAACAGGAAATGAGAGACCATATCGCACGATTTGCCCTGACACATGCCCAGAACACCATGGATGCTTTACCCGTAAAGGTTAAAAGCAAGTATGGACAATACATCCAATACGCCAAGCGCGTCCACATTATCGGCCAGGAGAATATCGAAGGCGATAAGGCTCTGGGTAAAGCCTAGACCTGGGAGATAATTTTAACTTTGGCGCCTGTGTATCTAACGAGTAACAGAGATAGTCTTACTTTGTTCGGCATCTGGAGCAGAAATGGTAATACGGTTATTGACTGTCTTTGAAATCACGTAGCCAGCACCATTCGCGAGACATACCGTTGGGCACTGCGGGTCCTTGGGTATTGATGTCAGATACTTTTCGCTTGCCGTTATAACGCCCAGGTCGACCAGACCGGTGCAGGGTGCTCCAGTAGTAGTACACAATTCGGTAGGGGTCGCAGTGATGCTTGCTGGAATGGTACCATTATTGTCCAGCGAGTACTGGTAAACGGCATTTAAAATGGTAGCAACATCCGCCTGACGCTGGGAGTTGCGACTGTCACCAAGCTGCTTGTTGGGGTTGATCGCGATGATGACGATACCGGCGAGGATGGCGATGATCGCGACGACGAGCAGGACTTCAAGTAAGGTGAAGCCTCTTTGATTGTGCTGTAATTTCTTTAATCCCATCATTGTTTTGTGCCTTTCTTAATATGTTCTGATTATTACTTACAGGTTTCCATACCGGGACGCGGCGACGACTAGAAATACAAAAGCCAGAATGACAAATGTATATACCAT
>JAQGGU010000076.1 GCA_028289265.1 Candidatus Saccharimonadota bacterium
ATGACCGCGTCTATCCAGCCAGTTGTCATCCAAGACGGAGGCGGTCCGCTCACTGGCTGATTAAAGCGATAATAGAGCGTAGTCGCCATGCTGCGGATGCCTTGCAGGAAGCCAAAGAGCGATATGACCACGACCGACTTCACTACGGCTATGAACCAGCGGTTAAGCCGGTTCGGGTACCTGGACGAAGAAAAATACGCCAGCAGAAAAACTACTATCGGCAAAGAATTGTAGCCGATAAAGGATAAGACGTGCGCAAAAGATTCATTGGCAAACGGAATTCTACCGATGAGCGGCAGGATGAACGAGAACTGCAACAAGGTAGCTGCTGAAGCCGCGACAATAGTCGCGAGTTGAAGGTTATACGAGACAGGAACTGCTGATTTTGACAAACCGGAAGATTTCATATGTTTCCTCATTTACCTTAGTTTTTAGGTTAAATTATCAAGCTGCTGCAGGCGTCGTTTGTAACGCGGCGCGCCGGCGAACGGCGTATTCAGCCAGGTCGTGACAATAGCCTGAGCTTTTTCATAGTCTATGCTTCGGGCACTCAGACAAAGTACGTTGGCATCGTCGTCATTACGTGCCAGACGGGCTTCCGTCAGGTTCCAACACAAGCTGGCCCTGATGCCTTGGAAACGGTTAGCCGCCATGCACATACCCTGTCCGCTGCCGCAGATTAAAATCGCTTTTGCCTCGTGGTCAGCGTCGCCAAGCAATTGGCTGACCGCCCGTCCGGCAAACTGCGGAAAGTCATCATCGGGATCTCGCTTCACGTCTCCAGCGTCGACCACTTCATGGCCGCTACGCCTAAGAAAACTCTCGAGCTTCTCTTTTAGGTCAAATCCATTATGGTCGGCGCCAATGTATATCTTCATATTAGTCGTGCTTGTGCTCTTGCTTCTTGTGTAAGTATTTGCCTGCGTCAGCGACTACTTCGACAAGGCGGTTACTGTAACCCCATTCATTGTCATACCAGGCTACGACCTTGAGCATATTGCCGGCTACAACGGCCGTCAGACCGAGGTCGACGATTGCCGAGTGGCTGTTGCCGATAAAATCCTTACTAACAAGCGGTTCGTCCGTGACGTCTAAAATACCCTGGTAAAATGGTTCCTTTGCAGCTTTTTTGAAGGTTTCATTGACCTCTTCTACGGTGACGTTGCGCTTAGTAATAATGACGAAGTCGCTCATTGAGACTACCGGGGTTGGTACGCGGACGCTGAGGCCTCCGAATATTCCCTGTAAGGCGGGCAGTGCCTGGCCAGCGGCGATAGAAGCACCGGTGGTGGTGGGGACAATGTTTTCAGCTGCGTTACGGGCTTCACGAAGATCCTTAGCAGGAGCATCCTGCAGCACCTGTGACGCAGTGTAACTGTGGACGGTGGTCATCATAGCCTTTTCGATACCGAAAGCGCTCTCGATGACGGCAGCGACAGGAGTAATACAGTTGGTTGTACAAGAAGCATTCGACACGATGTCACTAGAGTGTTCCAGCTGATCTTCGTTGACGCCAAGCACGATAGTAGTCGCCCCTTCACCTTTTGCAGGAGCAGAAAGTACGACTTTCTTGGCACCAGCCTGGATGTGCGCCCGTGCCTTTGCCGGGTCGACAAAGAAACCGGTGGACTCGATCACTACATCGATTTCCAAATCCTTCCACGGTAGCAGCGCTGGGTCGCGCTGGGCGTAGACTTTTATCTTCTTGCCATCTACGATGATGTTTTCATCGTCATGGCCGACTTCGTGCGGGTAGGCGCCGTAGTTGCTGTCATGCTTAAGCAGGTGCGCAAGCGTCTTCGTGTCTGTAAGGTCGTTGATAGCGACGATGTCGATATCACTGCGTTCATTTGCCACTTTAAAGGCGTTTCGGCCGATACGTCCGAAACCATTGATAGCCACCCGTGTCTTCATGTATGTCTGTCCTTTTTTTATGCACTAATAAGGTATAGCTTTATTGTAAAAGCATAAGCCCTAAAGAGCAAGCACGCCTGATTTAGCCGCGAGAGATATAGTCGCCTATAAATTCTAGTGTCTGGAGCAGGTCATCGGTCGAGGCGGCATTTTCAAAGAATTCCGCGCTCTCGCCAAGATACCCCTTCCTAGTGAGAACAAGTTGCTTTACGGTATCAAAATCCTTTTCTTCAACAGTAATCATTTCACCAGCATCTAAGTGAGGCTCAGATGTATCGATGACATCCCACGCTATAAATTCATAGACAAACCATTCTATTTTCGTGGACGGCTGAGCAACCCGTATAAGCTTCCAGTTCCTGAAGCTATAGCCAGTCTCTTCCCGTACCTCTCTCTTTGCGGCCCCCAAAACGTCATCATCCTCATCATCAATCCGGCCGCCAGGAAAACTTATACGTTCCCCGCGGTGCGGTTGGATATCTTTTAAGACTAGGATTTTGTCATCAACGATACATAGCGCCATGACCGTATCCGCGCGTCGCAGCATTTCAAAAGTATCAGTCGTGCCGTCAAAGAGTTCTTGCTCCCACTGGTACACATCGTACATTACTCCTTCAAATACCAATTTGGCCCCCTCAGGAATGAGGGTAGCCTCTTGGGGAATAATTTTCTGCATATTACTGATTTTTGTAGCGTTCGATAGATTCAGCCACGATCGCCTTGGCTGCTTCGACATCGCCCCAACCTTCGACTACAGTCGAACCCGGCTTCTTGAGGTCCTTGTAGTGCATAAAGTGTTGCTCGACCTTTTGCTTCCAGCGGTCACCAAGGTCGTCCAGAGAAGTGATGGAGTCACCACTGTTACGATCATCAGCTGGCACCACTACAACCTTGTGGTCAGCTTCACCGTCATCAATAAAGTTCATAACGCCGATGATACGCGCTTCCAGCCATACGCCAGTCGGGATTGGTTCTTCACAAATTACGAGCGTATCAAGTTCGTCGCCGTCCTCGTCTAAGGTCTGCGGGATAAATCCGTAGTTGGTCGGCTTGGTATAGATGCTTGGCTCTACGCGGTCAAGCATGAACGCAGCACGCTTGCGGTCCCATTCAATCTTCAAAAAGCTACCTTGCGGGATCTCAACGACAGTGTTTATGATGCCGTTCTGATAATCGCCCGTTTCGAGCACTTGGTTAAAATCTGCCATAAGTAAAAATCCTCCTCTGTTATCTAGTACTTATTTAACACATATTGTACACTAAATAACTGAACACATATGACAAAGATTGTAGGACACCGAGGGGCGAGCGGCCAAGAGCTCGAAAACACTATTCGTAGCTTTAAGCTTGCTAAAGAACTTGGTGTCGACGCCATAGAACTCGACATACTAGCTACCAAGGACGGTAAAATCGTTGTTTGCCACGATAACGACCTCAAGCGTTTGAGCGGCCAGCAACTGTGTATCAGCGATATCACATACCAGGAGTTAGCCGAAATACACCTACATAACGGTGAAACCATACCTCTGCTGTACG
>JAQGGU010000081.1 GCA_028289265.1 Candidatus Saccharimonadota bacterium
ACTTAGTTGATATAAATAGTGAGTTGGCACAGGAACCTATCCGTAAAGGTTTTGGCCGTGGACTTCTGGAGGCGGGTAAGCGGGATGATAACGTCACTGCTGCTTGCGCCGATTTGACCGAATCCACGCAGATGCATCTTTTTAAAGCGGAATTTCCCGAGCGTTTCGTGGAGATTGGTGTCGCCGAGCAAAACCTCGTGACTGTAGGATCAGGTATGGCGGCTATGGGCAAGATTCCATTTGTGAGTTCTTATGCGGCGTTCAGCCCCGGCCGTAACTGGGAGCAGATTCGCACCACTATCTGTTTGAACGAACAGCCGGTGAAGATTGTCGGCTCGCACGCTGGTGTCAGCGTTGGTCCTGACGGAGCGACGCACCAGATGCTCGAGGATATCGCACTGATGCGCGTCTTGCCGCATATGGTGGTCATCGCGCCCTGCGACTCAATCGAGGCCGAAAAAGCGACGCTGGCAATGGCTGCTGACAAAAAGAGACCGGCGTATCTGCGCTTGGCCCGCGAAGCTACGCCTATTATTACGACAGACAAGACGCCGTTTGAGATAGGTAAGGCATACGTATTTACTCCCGGGACTGACGTGACTATCATCGCGACCGGCACTATGACCTACCAGGCTATGGCGGCGGCTGACAAACTCTTCAAGGATGGTATCGACGCTGAAGTTATTCACGTGCCGACCATCAAGCCGCTCGATACGGCTACCATACTCAAAAGTGTCCGCAAGACAGGCTGCGTCGTGACCGCCGAAGAAGCACAGATAGCAGGCGGTCTTGGCGGCGCTATCGCGGAACTGCTTGGCGAGGAATATCCGGTGCCTATGCACAGGATCGGCATGAAAGATCGCTTCGGCGAATCTGGCGCTCCGGATGAGCTATATAAGCACTTCGGTCTCGATGCCAAACACATCCAACTTGCCGCCCACCACGTCGTAGACAAAAAATAGATGGATTAGGTATTTGGTACGATGAGGGGCAAATCCAAGCGCTGTACGATGTGGTCCTCGGGCGTAATCTTATCGTCATGACATGCTCCATCGTTTTCTTGACGAACAACAGTGTTCGGATCGTTAAAAGTGACGGTAATCACCGCTCCCTCGCGACAGGCTATATCAACTGACAAAATAGATTCCATCGCTGCACTGCCTATCTCGACCTCGGCACGATTGCCATCATAGAGAGTGTCAATATGATAACCCGGGTCTTGCTCATATGCCGTTAGACGCTCGCCAAGTGTAGTAACCATATAGGGCGGTTGCGGATCGCTATCTGGCAAAACCAAATATATGGTAGTAAGCACTGAGGCGGCGTAGGCGCCAATGTATGCAGCCCGGGCGATGAGCGAACTGGCAAAATATTCTTGAGACATATATAAAAACTCGCAAATTCCATAGTATAACCACGTCTATGCTTGTCAAGCATAAGCATGTATAATTGGCTTAAATCATACTAAAAGAGGTGGGGCCATGCCGTTAACATTAAGACAAATACGTGATAACTGCGCGAAAGCACGCGAGACGATGGAGCGTGCACGACGCGAACATTTCGCACTCGGTGCGTTTAATCTTGATAACCAGGAGACGCTTCGGGCTGTCGCGCAAGCCGCTAAAAAGAAGAATGCGCCGGTACTGGTCGAAATAAGCCAAGGTGAAGTAGATGCCCTAGGCCTCGAAAATGTCCGTGATATGGTCGATAACTACAAGGCTATCCTGGGCGTTGAGATGTACATCAACCTCGACCACTCACCATCGGTAGAAGCCGCCAAGGCGGGCATCGACGCCGGATACGAGTTTATACATATTGATATTTCTCAGGCCAACCACAATGCCTCAGACGAGGATATTATCGCTGCCACACGTGAGGTAGTGCAGTATGCCAAGATGACCGGCGCGCTGGTCGAAAGCGAGCCGCATTATTTTGGCGGTAGTTCAAACGTGCACACAGAAGGTATTGATTACGACGAGATCAAGAAAACATTCAGCACGCCCGAAGGGACATACCATTTCGTGAAATCTACGGGTATAGATACGTACGCGGCGGCTGTCGGTAACCTCCATGGAAAGTATCCTGTGCCAAAAAAGATTGACCTCCAACTATTGCGGGAAATCCGTGATACCATCGACTGCAATATATCATTGCATGGTGGAAGTGGCACGCCGGGGCATTACTTTATGGATGCGGTAAAGATTGGCGTCACAAAGATCAACATAAACTCAGACATGCGTTATGCCTACCGCAAGACACTTGAGAAGGTATTGGCTGACGACCCGACTGAATACGCCGTCGTCAAGCTGATGCCGGAAGTTATTGCTGCCGTACAGAAGGTAGTTGAGAGCAAGATTGACAGCTTCAACAGTGCTGGCCGGGCAATGGTGGACTAGACCTTAGCATAAGCTGTATAATACGGCACATAGAGACGGACAAATAATAAGGAAAGTGGTGGGATGAGCGATCAACTAGACGTACTGAGTATCGGCGACATTGTAACGGATGCTTTTATTAAGCTATGTGATGACCAGGCAGTGACCTATGAAAATGAAGAGGGTAATTGGCTGGCGATGAAGTTCGGTATGAAAGTACCGTTTGAAGACGCTGAAGTTCTTGAAGCCGTTGGTAATGCCGCCAACGCGGCGGTAGCTTTTTCCCGGCTTGGCCTGAGCACCGGATTTGTAACCAATGTCGGCGGAGACCAGGCGGGACGCGATATGATCGTATCGCTGAATAAAGACAAGGTTGATACTCGTTTCGTACGCGTAAATCCTGACAAGAAGAGCAATTACCATTACGTGTTGCGCTACGGTGCTGAACGGACGATTCTTATTAAACATGAAGAATACGATTATCACTGGCCGCACCTCAGCCCGAAAGAGACACCAAAGTGGGTCTATTTCAGCTCTATCAGTAAGAACGCTATTCCGTACCATGACCAGGTCGC
Source organism: Candidatus Saccharimonadota bacterium (assembly GCA_028289265.1). Taxonomy (GTDB): domain Bacteria; phylum Patescibacteriota; class Saccharimonadia; order Saccharimonadales; family UBA4665; genus UBA4665. The sequence goes on from JAQGGU010000081.1 coordinate 2,951, forward strand.
CGAATGGCTTGAAGCAAACCCTGAGGTAAAACTCGCGTTCCAACCCGGTACCTTCCAGATGGAAGCCGGGGCAGAGCGTTTGAAGCGTCTGTATGAGCGTACGGAAGTACTTGTGCTGAACCGCGAAGAAGCCGTTATCGTCGGCGGCGGTAATATCGATGATGTGCACGACCTCATCGATAAGCTGCATGCGCTGGGCCCCAAGATAGTTGTAGTAACCGACGGACCAGATGGTGCCTATGCCAGTGACGGCAAGCAGCGCTTTAAGATGCCGCTGTATCCTGATCCAGCTCCACCGGTAGAACGAACAGGTGCGGGTGACGCATTTGCCAGCACCTTGGTGGCGGCTATCATCAAAGGCAATACCCTTGAAGGAGCTCTGCAGTGGGCACCTATTAACTCTATGAGCGTGGTACAAAAAGTCGGTGCCCAGGAAGGGTTGCTCAACGAGAAAGAGCTTGAAGAGCTTTTGAAAGATTCACCAGAATGGTATAAGCCGGGGCAGTTCTAGCTTCCTTATCACGCTTGTGGTAACCTTAAAGTAAGATGACAAGGGTACTTGCAGAACTTCTGGCTCAGTCGGGGCCGAGCTTTCAACTGAATCTGCGGCAACTCGAGGCTGGTGCTGGCATGCCGAGCCATGATATTCGCCTGACAGCCGGAATAGTCCAGGGTATGCAGGCTAAGCTACGAGAGCTTGGTCTTGATCCTCATGATACACAGCCGCATGAACTGCACGCGGTTCTTCGCGCAAAGCTCGAAGAACAGGAACTTTCGTTTGCCAAGTCCTTGAAAGGTAAGTCAACTAAGACTGGCGATCCTATCGCCCACGTCGCTTTGGCGCTTAAAAAGGCTCTCGTACCGAAGTCATGTTTCGCACTCAAGAGTACTGTTGCTAAGCGGCTTTTAAAAGCAAACGTACCGAAGAAGACCATGAAGGCGCTTGGTTACCGTTCGGCCGACTCAATGCTTAAACACGAATCGCCGGCTTGCCTTTATGCTGCCGCCGAAATGATCGAAGCCGATGCTTGGACAAAGAAACAGCATACGGCGTATGCCAAGCTCAAAGCCTCTGACTTTGAGATCCGCGACCTATCTATAGAACATCCTACGTCTAAAAGATGGCAATCATTAGCAGAGACGGTTGTGGCACGCCACAGGCACAACATTTTCAGTTTTAAGGAGTTGGGCGCGATAGTTCTCTTGCCATTGCCTGTAAGTCACCCTGAATTACCAACCCTCACTGCAGCAGTGCTTACACTACACGCGGCAAATGATATATTGGCTGCCAGTACCTACCTCCGTCTGCATCAGGTACATACGCATTTTGGCACCGTAGTAAAACAAGTGGTGGCTAGCGAGCCAGTCCTAGATACGCAGTTGTTCGACCAGGCAGTATCCTGGAATATGGTGCAGCGCTACTTCACCCGCTTTAAAGATACAATGCGTAGCGATATTTTTGAGCCGGTCATCCAGGCTGAAGAGGTGGTATGGCATGATGTGGAGCAGGTGCTTGCACGGCTCGATCCTCACCTGAAGTTCTGGGAAGGAACCAGCCACTTCGGCATGCTGAGTCCTGGCGGCGTCGTTTCGTGCAGCCTCACCGATCAAGTGCTCAGCCACTGCAATAATCTGCCGTTCGAGCAGCGTCTGCTGCGCAACTTCAGGCAAGCAATCATGGCGGAGCTTTCACTGCGCTATATGACGGCGGAGCGTGTTGAACAGGCTATAGCAAGTAAGTTTCAAAAACAACTAGTTCTAGAACCAGTGACAGTCTAACAGTAAAGGATAGGTATAAATATGTATCAGATTTGTGTATCAGGAGCAGCTAAGGGAGATAGCGTAGAAGAAGGCAAGGAATTGGCACGGGCTGCTGGCGCCGCTATCGCGCAGGCCGGACACGCGCTCATGACTGGTGCTACTGTCGGCCTACCGAATTATGCCGCAGAGGGCTACAAGGCTGCCGGCGGTAAGATGAGTTTTGGTATCAGTCCTGCTAGCAGTAAGGTAGAGCACGTCAGAAAATATCGCCTACCTACTGAAGCATACGATGTTATTCTCTACAGCGGCCTGCACTACGTTGGCCGCGACTCACTGCTTATTACCTCCAGCGACGCCGTGGTCAGTATCGGCGGCCGCCTCGGCACCTTACACGAGTTCACCATTTCCATGGAAAGTGACACGCCGATTGGCTTCTTGCAGGGAGCTGGAGGCATCAGCTCACAAATAGAGTCTATAATGGAAGCCGCCGGTCCGGTTCGTCCCGGAGCCATCGTCCTATTTGAAAATGATCCATACGAACTCGTAAAGAACCTGACTAAAGCTCTCGACCGCGAGCTGGGACCGCTCAAGAGTCTTTACGCGTAATTGCCTAAGGCTATGAAAAAGAAAAAGAAGCAGAAACAGCACATACAACCGTTTACCCTGACTAGGGCTATAGCATACATACTAATCTCCTTCTTCGTTATAATAGTGGCCGGACTGTTGTTATGGATTTTTATAATGACGGTAAGGGGAGAGGCGCCCAAAACTGCACCGACTCACTCCGAGTACGAAGACCGGATTCCCCCACCTAGATACTGTTTGCAATATGGTTTGCGGGGACAATGCATTATGTCCGCTGAGGAGCGCTAGGCAACCATTGCTGCAGGTATCACCAGATATTGCTACAATATAGGGATGGCGAAACTTACACTTAAGAGTGACTATACACCTCAGGGAGACCAGCCAGCCGCTGTCGAGCAGCTAGTTAAAGGTATCAACGACGGCCTAAACCACCAGACACTGCTTGGTGTAACGGGGTCGGGCAAGACTTTCACGATGGCCAACATCATCGAGAAAGTCCAGAAACCTACACTTATTTTGAGTCACAACAAAACTCTGGCAGCGCAGCTGTACGGCGAGTTCAAGAACTTCTTTCCTGATAATGCCGTCCACTATTTCGTCAGTTACTTCGATTATTATCAGCCAGAGGCTTATATTGCACGCAGCGACACCTTCATCGAAAAGGATTCCCAGATCAACGAAGAGATCGACCGATTGCGGCACGCTGCCACTGATGCTTTGCTAAGCCGCAAGGATGTTATCATCGTTGCCAGCGTGAGTTGTATCTATGGCATTGGTTCGGTGGACGATTATGATGGGCTCAGTATTGATGTGAAGCGCGGCGAGCGCCGGGTTCGTGATAAATTTATGCGTCAATTGACCGACATTCAATATCAGCGAAATGATATAGACTTCCATCGCGGAACATTTCGCGTACGCGGTGATGTAGTTGATGTCTTTCCGGCTGGTGAAGAAGTGGCGTATCGTATTGAATTCTTTGGTGATGAAGTAGATCGCATCACCAAGCTCGAGCCGCTGACAGGAGAAATACTCGCCAACCTGGATGAATATAAGGTCTTCCCGAGCTCGCACTACGTTACTCCTCAGGACAAGCTAAAAGTAGCGCTCGGACACATTGAGCATGAACTCGACCAGCGGCTGGCTCAATTTAGGATGGAGGGGAAATTGCTTGAAGCCCAGCGGCTGGAACAACGAACACGCTTCGACCTTGAAATGCTTGAGGAAACTGGTTTTGTGAAAGGTATTGAAAACTACTCGCGTTACCTGACGAACCGTGCCCCTGGAGAACAGCCGGCGACACTGATGGACTATTTCCCTGATGATTATCTATTGCTTGTTGACGAGTCGCACATGACAATACCGCAGGTACGGGGAATGTATAATGGCGACCGGGCGCGAAAAGAAGTGCTAGTCGAGCATGGATTCCGTCTGCCGAGTGCTCTCGATAACCGGCCGCTGACATTCACGGAATTCGAACGGCACGTCAACCAAGCTGTCTATGTCAGTGCTACGCCAGCAGATTACGAGATAAGCCGCAGCCCTGAACCGGCACGCCAGGTAATCCGACCAACCGGATTGCTCGATCCACATATAGAGGTCCGTCCAATAGAAGGCCAGATTGATGACTTGATTGGTGAGATCCGTGAAACCATAGCCAAGCATCAACGCGTTTTGATCACTACCTTGACCAAGCGCATGGCCGAAGACCTTACGGAATACCTGAAAGAGATAAATATCAAAGTCACCTATCTTCATAGTGATGTTGACACGCTTGACCGTACCGACATCTTGCGCGACTTACGACTTGGTATCTATGACGTCGTGGTGGGTATCAACCTACTGCGCGAAGGTTTGGACTTGCCCGAGGTAAGCCTGGTGGCGATACTGGATGCGGACAAGGAAGGTTTCCTGCGAAGTGACTCGGCGCTTATACAGACTATCGGCCGTGCGGCCCGTCACGTCGAAGGCCGGGTGATCATGTATGCTGACCGTATTACCGGCAGCATGGGGCGCGCTATTGATGAAACTAATAATCGCCGGGCTATTCAAGAAGCGTACAACAAAGAGCATGGCATCACTCCTACTGGTATTAGCCGTGCAGTAGAGAAGGGTATGCGCGCAGATCTTCCGGAAGAAGCAAAAGTTGCCAAACTCGATCTCAAGAAGATTCCGAAAGACGAGTATAAGCATTTACTGAAAGACTTGAACCGGCAAATGGAAATGGCCGCCGCAAACTTACAATTTGAGCAAGCTGCCGAGCTCCGTGACGTCATCAACGACATCAAAGCAAAAATGTAGCCTATAGCTCGGCCGGGAAACTACTTTCTATGGCGCGCAAATCCTGGGCAACGCTGTAAGGATAGGTCATGGGTGCTAAATGGCCGCCAAGCTTCCCGAAAGCAAAATGATCAACAGCGTCGCCTATTTCAGCATATGCCTGAGATGCCGGGAAGAATGGGTCGGCCTCATGATAAAGTGCGCCTGTAGCTATTCCTAAGTCACCCAGCTTCTGGAGCCGTTCGGGTGATAGCCTGCAGTGGCTGGCCTCGAACATCTCCCCTGCAGTTCGGAGCAGATTTGCATAGAAATGGACAACCGTTTCTATCGTTAAGCCAGGGTGTAAGGCTGAGGCTTGTAATGCTTCGACACCGAGTCGTGGCAACACTGCGCCCAAA
>JAQGGU010000082.1 GCA_028289265.1 Candidatus Saccharimonadota bacterium
CGCTGCGAAATCGCACTACATAACAAAACGGTCTGAGTCAGCCCATCTCTAGCGCGTTCTCGTTTTAATAGTATCCAGGCATCAGAAAAGCTTTCCGGCTGTTTATCTGGGTCAATTTCAGGACTTAAATTGCTCCATTGGCTAGCTGCCTTTCCGACGTAATGCGCCATATAATTTACCCAATTTGCCATAACACGAGGTAGCTCCTCAGGAATAAGTTCGAGAGCTAACTCATCAATTTGTGCCAATGTTATAGATTCATCAGCAAAGTAATCGGGAGATAGTTCATGTCTCATGCTGTCTGCCAATGTAATTCCGCAGTTTTGTCCGTTGGCAGTGGCAGTCCACAGGACGTCACCCAATTCAGAAATTATTTCGTCATTATCGCCAGCAGTAAGTGCTTCTACGAGTTCAGACGCTTCCTCTTCTAATTTTGCACGTGCATGCAACTGCGCTTGGTCACTGCCTAGATCATATAGCCAATCTTGGGATGCCCAAGCCTGATACTGCTCCAGAGTAGTAATGGGAACATCGGGTGAAAGGGCTTCACCTGGTGCATAGTTCATTTTTTGATTATGACATGATGGACATGATTATACAAATATTGGTAACCCCTGCGGGAGAGCGCACGTTAATCTATGCGCCGAGCCAGCTCGGGCAACAGACTAACGACCGAACCCGCCCCTACGGGGTGCCGGGTTCGTATCCCCAGAGGGTGCCAACAAAAAAGCCCACCATGCGGTGAGCTTTTTACTTGGTGAACCGAGATGATTCGAATTGGAACCACCTCAAAAAGAATTGATTTGCTGCGGCAAGGCACTAGATGATTCATCTAGAGTAAAGCTGATTTAAACGTACGAGCTTAGACTGGAACCGAATTACCTAATTATGCCGGGTCTGGCAATTCATCTATATCATAGTGCTCATACATATCGTACTGATGCTGGTTAGCGAGGATAAAGCGGGCTACCTGCAAGGGTCGTACTTTATCATAACTATCATCTTGACCTATCAGTTCATCGGCAGCTCCCAAGGCCAACTCAGCAGAATGACGAGAAAGATCAAGCCTTCTACCGGTAGCGATCTCCAACCCAACAATATGTCCTGCTAAATAGACGAGATGCTCACCGTAAGCGTCTGCATCATAATCATCCAGACCTTCGCCAAACTTTTGGGCGAATTTATCTAAATCAACGAGACGTACATCTTGATTTGGATCAGTAGCGGTCGTACCGACCATGTATTGGTGTGGAGCTAAGACATCACGTGCGCATACCAGGTCACTGACTTTCGCATCCCGCATATAGTCAGCTAAGCCAGCCCAGGTTCGATCCATCGAAGAAACTACGTCGTCGGTCACTGCAGGATGTAAGACATTCTCTAGTTCGGTACCGTTTACTTTCTGAGTTACAACATACAACTTATCATTGTGCGTTATCGGCACATAAGGTAGGGCATTCACGCCGTATTCATTCAACCGCCCGAATGCTTCAGCCACCCTCTGGGCATCTTCTAAGTCATCTTGCCATCGGTTTTTTCGGACAACTAGATCTGGATGGCCATCGACTAAAAACTTTCGTGCACTTCCACCAGGAAAGCCTGATGGTAGCAAACGTTCATCCAAGAGCTCATGGATATCCGCTCCGCCGGTTAACTCATCTATTCTTGACGTTTCAAATACAAACATAATAGTTAACTATATTTTAGCATAAGCATACTATTATGTCAACGTTAAGGAGACAGCCTTGAGCCAGACAAAAGCCTCGGAAAAACCGAGGCTATACTGCTTATGCTTGGTGACCCCTGCGGGATTATAGATATATCTCCCTCCAGTTCTGCCTTCGGCACGTTTCACGAGCGGAGCAAGCTCCTGTGAGCTTCAGTCGCTATCGAACCCGCCCGTTCCGGGCACCGGGTTCATATCCCAGAGGACGGCAAGAAAATAGCCCATCGCAAGGATGGGCTATTTTCTTGGTGACCCCTGCGGGATTCGAACCCGCGATCTTCTGGATGAGAACCAGATATCCTAACCGCTAGACGAAGGGGCCAAAGCGCAGAAAAGATGATTTTGTGTTTACATAAAATCTCTTTTTGAGCATTTGGACTCGCGCGCGAAGCGCGAGGAGCCATGGGCGAGGCAAGCGAAAATGTATTTACATATTTTCATTTGCCGAACAAATGGTGACTATGCTCAGCATAGGAGCTGAAGCTATAAAAGCATTCGGATCTTAACTAATTAAAATCAAGACCGGAATATCGTACCATATCTGTTAGCTTAGGTCTAGGGACAGGCCACTACTTCGGCTGCAGATTCAGACTGGAAACAGAAGTCTCACTCAGCGATTCAAGCAACTGCTTGACCTCAGAGAGGCTCTTGGTAACCGGCGGGTGCATAAAGACGACCGTCGGGCCGCAATCAATCCAGTAGTCATACGAGTCGCGGTACAACTTATACCCCTTCGATGAAGTAGCCACTAGCTGGCACGCCTTGGACTCAGAGCCTACAGACGGGTATTCAAAGCCGCAGCGAGGAGGAGCAAAATATGCCGGCTTCTTATAGATATAGAAGCTGGCCACCTCAGTACCGATATCGCTGCCAGCATTATATTTCAATAAGATGTGTTTGCTACTAGGGTCAGAAACGTCAAGAAATGCTCCCGATTGGCTGAGGCCGAAAGGATTGCCACTTGGAGCGAAAACAGGAAAGTCGATATTACCGCTGTCTTGGCTCTTTGCTACCGTAAAGTTCTTCGCCTTGGCCGCCAGATCCCCAGACGATATTTGTTCCAGACCAGATAAAAGGGCGATGGCCGCCGCCGCACCGGTATTGTCGTTTTTAAGTCCCGAAATTATCAGCAGCGTACCGCCGCGCTTCATGTAGAATTTAAAATCACTGGACGAATAATACCTGTCAGGTTCCTGGTACGTCTTATAGATGGAGTCACCCGAAAGCAGGGTGGTCAGCCTGACGCAAGGAGAAGGTTCGTTGAAGATTTCGGTATAACAGTTACTCGGCGGGTTGTAGTCGCCCGGCAGCTTTATTTGATTGAGATACATCTTCTGCCGATCATTCTTGTTGTTGGTAAGCGTCAGATACGCATTGCCGGAGCTAAAATCTGCGCCACTGCCTGACGGGCCGCCGCCGTCAAAGCCAATAACATCGAATTGCCGCTGCGTGACTGTACTCGGATAGTACAACTGGAACTCGCTGCTGAACGTAAAATTTCCCTGCGCTTTCCGCTCGGCGGAAGCTCTGGCCTCCGACTGCTGCTTCTTCTCGGCAGCGACTCCACGCTGATAGACACTCCTCCCGAAAAGAGTAGTACCCGAAAACACAACTGCCAGCAGCATTACAGCCAGGGCGACACGCGGCACGCGCCAGGACCAGACCAGCTGCGAGACAAAATGCACAAGCATAAAAACTCCCGAACCGATCAGCCAGGCCACAACCGCCGCCAGCTTAAAGTGTCCGAGATCCAATGTCGCAACATATAAAGCCACGATCAGCATCAAAGTGGCCGGAAAGGCAACGGTAGCTTGAGCAACAGGACGCCGGCCCTTAAGGACAAAGTGCTGGATAGCGGCATACACGACACCAAAAAGTGCCATAGGGATCAGCGAACCTAGGACGACCTTCGGACTGTTCTGCGTCACGATCAGATTGATCCATTCAGTCGGAGAGGTAGCCAAATGCCTTAAATACGATGCAGCGATTATACCGCCACACAGTCCACTAATTAAAAGCTTGAGGATTTTTTTAAACCAGAAGGACTTGGCGTCGTATCTATCAACAACTAGGGAGGTACTGTCTGCCGCAGGAGGTTCATCGCCACTGGAAGCGACGGCTGCCGAACTAACGCGCGCAGATACCGCATCCATGAGTTTGTCACCATTATATGTAGGATAAATCTGCTTCTGGAAAGCCGTCGTAGTATTTGCCGGTTGAGCCGGTTTTGCAGGCTCTGTACTCGCAGGTACAGCAGGGGACGCCGGAATTTCAGTAGGTGCGGGCACCGCTAGCTGGGCTGGGGTGACGGCACCAGGTTGTGCCGGTGTAGTGGCAGATTGTGGTGTTTCTTCGGGCTTTATATACGAATGGAGCGGAGCGATGACTTTTTCATGCTGCAGACGAAGGGGATTAACTGGGCCAGGACCATCTGGAGTGACTTGTTCGGAGTTATCTGCAAGGCCGTCGTTCATAGATACTTATATATTTTTTGTCGCTATTTAAGCATAAGCATAGCATATGAGATATATTTCACTAGACTAATAAAGCATTAGAGCATTGCGTCCTGGAGGCGAAACAGGGATAATAAACTTAAGGATTATTATCCCACAGATATGACAGAGAACCATTTACTTCTTATCCTAGGACCGACTATAGTCACGGCAGTCTTCTTTTTGCTGTACAACCATTTCTGGCGGCGGCGCCATGGTGTTAGCGGAGGGGTATCGGTCAACCAGTTGTCATCTGCACTCCATGACGAAAAGATGAAGTCCAGCATCATCGTTAACGCTATCGAGGACGGTGTTATGTTATTGGACGCTCAAGGCATCATCCGTTCATTCAACCCAGGCGCCACGCTCATCACCGGTTGGCCGGAAGCCGAGGCTATGAACCTCGACTACCACGCTGTCCTAAAACTCGTCACCAACAAGGGTGAACCATACCAAGACGCAGACGACCCATTCCGCCGGGTCTTCTTAGAGGGCACAACCATTCGCGACAATGCCG
>JAQGGU010000094.1 GCA_028289265.1 Candidatus Saccharimonadota bacterium
AGGCATTCATGCGGAGCTAGTATAGAGAGCAGGGAAGACAAAAGCATAGGCGTTGTAATTAATGTGTTGTAAATACCGCTTATAGTTGTTGCCACGCTACATGTAGGGGGCTATACTTTTAATAACACAAAGATGCATGTGATTCAAAAAGTTATACTAAGTTAGAGGAGTACTACTATGGCGCGACGGACTCGCGACGACGACGATCTCTTGATGGAAGAGGATGAACTGACCGCTGCCTTCCTAGGCGACGATGACATGCCTAGCCCTCAGGGTCGTGACACACGAGATACAGCTGGACCAGCACCAGCCGAGGAATGGGAAGAAGAAGACAGTGTCCCCGGACAGCTGGCTGTTGATGTATATGAAACCAAGGAAAAGCTCGTCGTGAAAGCGCGCACCGCAGGTGTAAACAAGCACGATCTTGATGTTAGCATCTCCGACAACACCCTGACTATTCGCGGCACTTTATCAGCTGGCAATGAAGATGACGTAGAAAACTACTTCCTTCAAGAATGTTACTGGGGCGAATTCTCACGCAGCATCGCGCTTCCAGTTCCTGTAAAGGAAGAGGAAATCGAAGCTGTTCTGAAAGACGGCGTGCTCACCATCAGCTTCGGCAAGGTCAAGCAAGACACAGTAAAGAAAATCCAGATCCTGTAATCACCACTGGCTTCCAGTATGTAAAAGCCGTACGCCTAGGCGTACGGCTTTTACATTCCCTCAAAATACCATGTCCATCCTATGAGATTGGCTACTTCCTCGCAAGGAGCCAATATTTCTTAAGCATCGAAATAGTAAGCGAAGAGATCAGGAAGCCGATGACCGGCACTAGGGCGTTAATCCATGGATCGACGTGAACCACAAACCGCAGGTACAGAACTACGACTACGTAGGTAAGCGCCATGATACCGACACGTCGCGTCCAGCTGGTTTCCCACGCCTTGTCGTTATCAACCTTTTCATTCCTTGCTTCGATGGCTACAATCCGTTCTTCAATTGTCTGATTCATAGAAGCATCATATCAAAAAATACCCCGCACGATTTGAGCGGGGTATTTTGGTTTAGCTAGGGCTATGTAGATTAGCCGTCGAGGCCGGAGGCTTGTCCAAGAACGAAGCGGACGATGAACTGCGCAAGAGCGACGATCACAAGACCGACGAGGGCGTAGATGATGGTGTTCTTAGCGCTAGAAATGTTACCAGAGTCACCACCAGAGGTGATGTACTTCAGACCACCGATGATGATCATGATAACTGCGATAACACCAACGATGATGGAGAAGATGTTGATGATGCGCTTCAGCAAGGTGCTGACGTTGTTAGCAGCGGTCTGACCTTCTGCTTCAGCGTCACAAGTACCAGTCGCGTTCAGGTTTACTCCCTGACAGAGACTACCCTGAATGTCAGTGTCCTGAGCGTATACGGCAACAGGAGCAAGTGCCGGTGCGGCAAACGCAAATACTGCGGCCACGGCCACGAGCATGTTTCGTATTTTTGAAATCATATAGAACCTTTCTTATATTTTCTTATTTCTTACTTATACCACAAGTAAGCGTTATGCAGCAAGCATAACTATTATGCTTACGCTAGGTTACGTTGCCTAAAATAAAGAAGACAAGACCCTGGGACACGGCTACAACCACAACACCGACCAGCGCGTATATAAGCGCGTTCTTGGCACCTGCTATAGAGCTGCTGTCACCACCCGAGGTGATGTACCTAAGGCCTGCGATAACTATCATGATAACAGCTGCGATACCGGCGACCCAGCTTAAGATATTTAGAGCGACTTTGATAATCCTATCTATGTCAGCTCCACCGCTCGTACAAGAACCGCCAAACTGGCCGCTCACACCCTCACAAACCTGGTCTTTGGCAGGCTGGGTGGTATTTTGCGCCATGGCTACACCCCCAATATTAAAACTAATGGTGAATGCCATGAGGAGCGCGAGTAATAATCTTTTCATAGTTCGTATAACCCTTAACCTATATTTTACTTAATACAAATCCGATAAGCGACCGTGCAACTACGATAACCACTATACCAACCAGGGCATAAATGATGCTCTCTTTTGCCTTGGATACCTGATCAGGGGCTCCGCCCGAAGTAATATACTTTATACCAGCCAGAACCAGGAATATTACGGCGAAAAAGCCGGCTAGAAGGGCAATGATGTTGGTGGCCCTTACGATAACACCATTCGGACCTGTCAGTGGGTCGTTAGGATTGACCTGTTTCGTGCGGCATACTGCGGTTTGCGCGGCCTCGCCGGTACATTCTACGCGCGCAAAAGGGTCGTAGGCAGCGGTGGCGGGCAGGGGAGCGACCACTCCGATTATGAAGCCGAAGAGCAGGACTGCTTGTACAAATAGAAGCCGTAACATGTCGCTAACCCGCCCTTTGCAATACAAATGTAACGATAGCCACCGAAGCGATTGACACCAGGAGGCCAATTATGGCATAAATGAGCGTGTTTTTTGCTTTGGCTATTTCACCGGGATCACCCTGAGAAGATATGTAGCGCATGCCGCCGATGACAATAAACAGCACGGACATAGCACCAATCACCGTAAACACCACAGCGAGTATAGACTGGATTTTTGTGGCGTCCGCGTCCGTGTGAGGCAGGGGACCAATCTTTACCTCATACTGTGCAAAGAGTAATAAAAGCTTGTCATACATAATATTAACCTATCCTGTTTCCTAAGAATGATACAAACGCCACCGACACTACAGCCATCACGAGCCCGATCAGCGCGTTAGTGATAGTGCTCTGGGCTTTACTAGTCTGATCCGAAGAGCCTTGGCTGGTCACATACAAAATACCGCCGTAAATAATGTAGCCGATAGCAACGAAGCCGGCGATGCGCAGCAAGTCATCTACTAGAGCAAGAGCAATCAACAGGAAATCGCTGGGGCCGTCCTTGGGCAGTACTTTGAAGTTTATAACGTTACACTGGGCGTCAGTCTCTAGATATTGGAACCACGGCTTGAGGCCAAAAAACGGCTTAGGAGAACATCCGTTGGTTATACCAAATTGAGTAATGAGTGTTTGTAGCATGTCCTATGATCCTATTCTGCGAGTATTCCGCCGGGGATTAAGAATTGTAAGAAGGCATATAGGAAGAAAAATCCTATAAGCGCGATGACGGACATCTTTATGTGGTTCTTGCCAGCAGCCGCTTTCTGCGGATCGCCGCCGGAACTAGCGTACTGGATACCGCCAATGATAATACCTATTACGACTGCGATGCCAGCCGCCGCAGATAGCGTATTAATAAGCGGGTTTATGTACTGAGCCACGGGGTTACACTGGGAAGCATCAGTACGACAATCCTCATTCAAGGCAGGGTCTGGCTGTTTTTCGACACATCGCGGTTCATCCGGAGTATCTACACAAGCAGCATCCTGTTTAAGCTTAATCTTACCCTCGTCAGCGAGTGCTGAACTAGTCAAAACAACAAAGGACAAGCTGACAGTGGCAAGTAGTACCAGGCAGATATATAGCGACTTTTTCATAGTTTTAATTTATTCTAATACCTTACTTTTTTAGTATAAGGTAGTTGCGGTTTATGCACAAGAATCGCCCAGTAATGGGGAATTCTGGAGTTCATTGTATTATTTTACTGTGGTATAGTAGCTTAGTAATGGATAAGCTCGGGTGTGGAACCGCGTTAGCGTCGCAAATATGAAAACTCCTCTGAAAAGAATTGCTTATTATGTAGGGCTGGGCCTTATCAGCCTGGTCATGCTTAGTGGCCTATTTACTTTTGCCTTGCCGCAACAAGAAGCACTTGCTGCTACTGGGTCATGGGTAAATAACGAAACCATACGTTATAACGGGCGCGACTATAAGGGCCCAACTGTAGAAGATGGAAACTATCGTTATACAGCTACTTCTGCGTATGGCGCTGCGCCATGTACTGGTAAAGGATTTATAGAATTCGGCCAAAACCCCACTGAGGCCAATACGCCGACATCTCCTGGATTCATTGATGAAATGGGCGCCAATGGCCTATCGGATGATGGCATTACCCCGGCCTGTACTTGGGTACGAAATACCCGCATCGACATCAATAATGGCACAAATGCTAAGAAAAATGAGACTCAAGCAAACTGTGCCAGCCTACCGGCCGATAGGGCAGAAGGCTGTGTCCGGCAAGCAGCCCAGACCGCGTGTGAAGGTATTACAGCTGCCGACCGACACGATCAATGTGTGGCTGCTTTTATCGCTCGAGAAGCTGCGCCCAATTCTGGCGCCATC
>JAQGGU010000007.1 GCA_028289265.1 Candidatus Saccharimonadota bacterium
AGCAAAAGGCCGCCATTACCGCCGAGACCGAAACAATTACTGGACTGCTACGGGACAACATGGAGCAAATGAATGGTTAAAGTAGCGGCTATCAAGAATGACCTGAATACGATTCAGCAGCTGTCTGAAATGACCAAGGTCCTCGAGGAAACGGCGGCTCGAGACATCGCGCTCATGCGTGAACGTATTCTTTCCAGCCGCCCGTACTTCGTAGAAGCCTGGAAAATTTATAACGTTTTGCAGCAGCTCGCGCCACCCGGGCCACAGGTGCTTAATAAGCAACTAGTAGTTGGCATCACTCTGGACTGGGGCATGACCGGCAGCTTGCTCAACCGCGTCGTCGATAAGACCGAGGAGTTGTATGAGGAACATGGCGCGGACCTGCTTTTGACAGGAAAAATGGGCGCCAGCCGTTTTGCTAATCGCAACGAACGTACTACCCATTTCTTCAACGTACCCAAAAAAGCTACCTACAATGATATTCAAGACGTCAATAAGACGATTTCTAAATACGCCCATATCCACTTTGTTTATCCCCGGTTTGAGTCACTGTCCAAGCAAACGGTCGCTGTAGCCTCGCTCAGTACCAAAAAGGAAAAAGATCCAAACGCCGACATGATTGATGCCTCTCGATTCGTCATAGAGCCCAATGTCCAGGATGTTGTCGACTACATGAACGAGGTAACCGTCGGGCTTGTTGTATATAGTTATTTCTCTGAAGCCCTGCTTGCGTACAGTGCGGCCCAGATGGTGTCGATGCGCTCAGCATATGACAACGCAAAAGAGGAGCACCGTCGATTGAATATCAGATACAACAAAGCCCGCAGAGAAGTTATTGATGCTAAACTGCGGGAGCTTTACGGCAATAATACGAGCGGACTGAAGGGTGGAGTATGAGTGATACGACGGCACAAAATCAAGGTTCAGTAGTGCGCGGCGTGGGGCCCATCGTGGATGTACTCTTTCCTATGCTCGTTCCGCCAATCGGCCGCGAGTTGTATATTCCTTCAAGCAAATTATACCTAGAGGTGGTGGAGTATTTGGAAGACCGGGTAGTGCGCTGTCTGGCACTTGGATCGACCGATAACGTGCAATGTAATTCGCCAGTCATGGATCTTAACCAGCCGGTGAGTATCCCGCTGGGTAAGGATATTCTCGGCCGTGTCATCAACCTCTTTGGCCAGCCTCTCGATAATCTTGGTCCTTACGAAGCGACTGAGTATCGTCCAATCGAGCAAGCGGCTCCCGACTACAATGACGTGAAGAGTAAGCTGGAGTTCTTTGAGACAGGCATCAAAACCATCGACTTCTTTTCTCCGTTTCCGCGCGGTGGTAAGATCGGCATGTTTGGTGGTGCCGGTGTCGGCAAGACGGTCATCATTACCGAGCTTATCCATAATATCGTCAGCGTACTCCAGGGTTTGTCGGTATTCGTCGGTGTCGGTGAACGTACCCGTGAGGGTCACGAACTTATTGAAGAGCTCAAGGCTAAGAACCTGATAGAAAATGTGGCGCTTGTCTACGGGCAGATGAATGAAACCCCTGGTGTTCGTTATCGGTCGGCGCATGCCGGGCTTACCGTCGCCGAATATCTGCGTGATACGTTCGGCAAAGATATCCTGGTGTTTATCGATAATGTTTTTCGTTTCGCGCAAGCCGGCAACGAGATCTCTACTATCCTCGGCCGTATGCCATCCGATACCGGCTATCAGCCGACACTCGGCCAGGAGGTGGGGCAGATTGAGGAGCGGATCGTTTCGACCAGCCGTGGCGCCATTACTTCAGCGCAAGCCGTCTATGTGCCCGCTGATGACTTTTCTGACCCGGCAGTCCAGACGATCATGGGCAATCTTGACGCCAGTGTCATCTTGTCCCGCGAGTTGGCGGAAAAGCGGATTTATCCAGCTATCGACCCGCTGCGTTCGACATCGATTCTGCTCAATGCGACTTACATCGGTAAGGACCACTATTTGACGGTGCAGGCAGCTCGCAAAACCCTCGAACGCTTTGATGAGCTAAAAAGCATCATCGCGATCCTGGGTATCGACGAGCTGTCCGAGGATGACAGAAAAACTGTCGAGAAGGCCAACAAACTTACCAAGTTCTTCACGCAACCGTTCTATACCTCAGAAGATTTTAGCGGCATCAAGGGCCAGTATGTGCCGCTGCAAGATACTATCAACGGGGTAAAACGGATACTGAGCGGAGAACTCGATAAAGTCCCTGAGGAATACTTTTATATGATTGGTAAAGTCGAAGACGCGGAGGCAAAGTGGCGGGCAGCAAATCCAAATTCACACTAAGCGTCATTAGCCAAAAAGAGATCGTCTACTATGGCAACTGCGATGTGTTGTTCGTGCCTTCTGATCATGACGTGGTCGCGATAATGGCCTATCACACCCCTATGATTATGAAACTCGGGAAGGGAAAGGTCGTCATGCGTGACGGTTCGTCCGATAGAGAGCTGGGAACTGTCGAGACCGGCTTATTGTACGTCGGCGATAATCAAGTATCGGTACTCATTTAAGCGCGCTAACGATGCGTGACTGATGTGCTCAGCGGCTTGAAAGTCTTTACGGCCTGTATTACCTCGGTCTTTTGGTTGTCCCATTGCTGTTCGGGTACGAGAACATCGAGATTGTATGTAGTGTCGCCATATGTAGTGGCGAAATATACGTAGTACGTGATCAAATCCCGGTTGTTGGCGGCCGTAGCTTTTACTACCGAAAGGGTGCCGCTTGACTGTGCGGATATGACCTTTTCTTCGCTCAGTATTTCAGCAGCCCCGCCGTTTTGACGCAAGCTGTCTATTTGCCGGGTAACATGGTCTTTGGTCTGTCCGGCTTGATTTGGTGTGACAAAAATAGCCATCCTACTCTGTTCCGAGGCATTAGAAGTTGACGCGTAAAATACATTTACCCCCGCCCCATTATTGTAGTCACTCCCGGCTTTCCAGCCTGCGGGCAGTGTCATCTGATAATTCTGGTCTTTCAGCATGGAGGCTTTGTGGGTTGATTCGGCTGTCGCAGTAGGTTTTTCCTGTCGCGGAAGTAAGTACAGGCCAACTGAAACAATGATGAGTATTGCTCCTGTAAGCGCGACGGCTTTTTTAAGGGTATGGTGTTTTTTCGGGGAGATTACCGGAATTACGGATGGTGTCGCTGCCGTTTGAGTAGGCGTGCTTTCCACTGGTCTCTCTATAATAAGTGGCTTCTCAATGAGGGATGACTTTGCAATAACGGGTGTTGTTGTCTGGACTGCTGGTACTTTTTGGGGTGCAGGGTTTTGCCCCAGAGCCCGGATTATTGCTACGGGGCGCCAGCCGTGCTCCTGTAGCTGCCTGGCGATCGCCGTGTCATCAAGCCCTTTTTGACGGCACTTCTTTACGAATGCCTGGAGTTCTGTGCTGACGGCTTGGGCTGGAGTGTTTTTGCTTGCGGACTGGATGCTAGCATGTGTTTGTTCGGCAAGAGGCTCCTCGATAGCGGTGAGGGGCAGGGCCGCCAATACTTTGTCGCGGGCACAGCCGCGGGCCAGTAAATGATCCCGAATCTGGTGGTCCGGCATAGAGGACTTGCGGCATGCAGCTATAAAATCGGTGATTTCAGGAGTGTCCATAGTAAATTTCTGTTTTTATATTACGTATGCTTAGTTTACCAGAATTATAAGCATATGCAAATTGTGGACAGCATCTATCCGCCTTGAATTTCACCATATTTTACATCGGTGATATGAGAGGAGGGGCTAATTAGAGGCCAGGTGTACGACGAGAATACTGTCGAACTTTTTGTCTGCTGTGTAGGCGCACTTAGCGATGCCTGCAATAGTGTAGTTTTGGTCGAGCAGGGCGACGTTTGCGCCGCTGTTGTCTATCCAGCGCTGGATGACTTGATCTGCAGTGTAGTGGTCACCTATAGGCAATGAGACTTCTACTATCCAACGGTCGGCGTAATATTCCTGGATGTATTCATAACCGCTGTGGCCGTTTTTTGGATTAGTGTCACCGAAATATTTGTTCTTTGTCATGTCTTCGCACGAAAGGTTGGCAGAACTGGTAAGATTGTCATCCTGCCTAAGCAGCACGAGATTTTCGACTGCACGGCGGCCATTAATAGCCCCAAGCACATCATTGGGCTCAAGCGACATAGCTGGCGTCTGTCCGGAGACAGATGGTGTAGCTTGCGGAGCACCAGGGAAGGCAAAGAAAAGTGCCGCGCCGACGAGAAGGATGCCGGCAAGCTGTGTGGCCATGCCACCGGCCCGCTTTAAAAGAGATAGTTTGGGGATTTTGAACCAACCGGCCAGCTTCATCGCTTTGATAAATGCCGTGCGTTTGGTGTCAGGTAGGAATAGGCAGTACGTGCGGGATTTGTGGCGTACATAAATGCTACGGCCAAATACCCAGGCGCGGCGAGTGTGGTCTTTGCGTAGGATTACTGTGTGGTTGTGGGGGCTAGTGTGGTCGCCGTAAGTTATCTTAATAGCAGATGCGTCGACTTTGTACGACACCGGCATGCGCTTGCTTTTATCACGGTAGAACAAATATAGGAAAAGGGAAGTGGCAATATAGACAAGGGCGGTGAGTAATGCGAGTGCGGCAACAGTAAGGACGCCGGCTAAAATGCCGTGGAGCAGTACGATAATAAGGAGGGGAAAGCCTACCGCGAAGCTATTAAAGACAGGGCGGTTGACGATACCGTAGTAATACATCCGGAAGAATAATTTTGGTGTTAGCCGGGAACTCACGATCATTGCTATACTGTAACATAAAATATCTGAATTGTAAATAAGAAAGTATAAATAGCTTCTATGTTTATTGCTGGGAGGTAG
>JAQGGU010000040.1 GCA_028289265.1 Candidatus Saccharimonadota bacterium
AGGAGCTGGCGGGACGAGCTGAAGCAAGCTTACCCGTGATTGGATAGTTGGGAGTAGAGCCTCTGTGCTAGTAGCGGTGAGAATAAGTACCGTACCCTCTGGCGGCTCCTCCAAAGTCTTGAGCAGCGCATTTTGTGCCTCTCGTGTCATAAGCTGGGCGTCCTCGATGATTACAAGTCGACCGACATCACGCTGGCCGGGAATGCGGAGTGCCATAAAATGTTGTAGCTCGCGAATACTCTCGATCGGAATGGCCTTACCATCCTTTGGCGAGATGACAGTGATATACGGATATTTCTCGTATCCCGCTTTATCGAGAGCTAGTATACCAGCGGCGAGATACCGTGCCGTACTAGCCTTGCCACTACCCGCTGGAGCCACAAGTAACATAGCATGTGGCGGCCGATTGATGCACCGCTGCAGCGACGCCTGCGTCGTCGGGTGAAACAGTAACTCGGACATTGTCTACAAGATCTCTTTAAAGCTACCAGGAAGTGGCGAGTTAAAGACTTTGCGCTCGCGGCTGGGGAGTGTAAGCTCAAGCTCTAACGCATGTAGGTATAAACGATCAGCCTTTGCCCCCTTATAGAGTGTGTCGCCAACTATTGGATGCTTGAAGTGCGCTAGATGTACGCGGAGTTGGTGTGTGCGGCCGGTCTCAGGCTTCAGCTCTACTAAGCTGTGCTTGTCTGTCGACTCTAAAACTTTATAGTGTGTATTAGCTGCTTTGCCATTGATACCGACACGGAATGTTTGCGGCATCTTAGGATTGCGCTCAATCGGCATGTCGATTACAGCCTCCTCGGGGTCTAATGTGCCGTTGATGACAGCGGCATAGGTCTTCTTGACGCGGCGCTGTGAAAACTGTTTCTGAAGCCATGCATGCGCTTCGGGAGTCTTCGCACAGATCATAACACCGCTCGTGGCACGGTCGAGTCGATGCACGATCCCCGCTCTTTCACCTTCCATACTGCGCAAACGGCCCCGCAGCCATGTAGCAACTGTAGCCTCAGGGTTAAAAGCTCCCTTACTGTGCGTCAGCAGCCCAAGAGGTTTCTCTATAACCACACAGTCATCATCTTCATAAAGAACCTTGAGGTCTATCTCAGGTATCTGCAGGAAAAGCTCCGCGTCGTGCTCAACGACTACGTCGTCTCCGTCCCGCATTTTGTAACCGGATTTAGTTACTACTTCGCCGTTGACCGTAACCTTACCGTCATCAATTAACTTCGAAGCGAAACTCCGCGTAAGCGTAGGGTCCTGTTCAACGACCCGTTGGTCGAGGCGTTGCGCCCGACTAATATCTAGGTTTGCCATATATTCTATCTCCTGAGCCCAACGGCTTTTTGTACTTTAAGTAGTTTTGAATTGGCTACTTCGTTCATGGCAGCCTCATCTTGCTCCAGCTTCGCCAAAAGTTCATTCTCGTCCACACCAGCGATCTTCGCCTGAATATCAATTAAGAAAGCTTCTACGGCTGCCGCCACGGCTTTCTTGAGGTCGCCATAGCTCGACTTGCCTTCCCACTCAGCACTCACTTCAGCTTGTGGACGACCGCTGAGCAATGCCAGCATCTGTAATAAGTTAGAGATACCTGGACGCTCCTTGAAGTCATAACGTATCTCGCCAAAACTGTCAGTTTCTGCGCGCATAACCTTCTTTGCGGCTTCAGCTGGGTTATCGCTGAGCATAATAGTCCCGGAAGGATCCGAAACGCTCTTGCTCATCTTCTTCTCCGGATTAAGAAGGCTGCGCACACGTGCTCCAGCTTCCAGGTTCATAAATTCAAGCTGCTTGTTCCAGGCCTCTGGCGGCGTGAATAGCTCCGTCTCGAATTTATTGTTTAGCCGCATCGCGAGGTCGCGGGCTAGCTCAATATGCTGCTTCTGATCATCACCTACAGGAATAAACTTAGCGTCGTACAATAATATATCCGCTGCCATAAGCACAGGGTAATTAAATAACCCCGCGGTGATCGGCGGAAAGTCACCTTTATAATCGTTTTCAATTGCAAGGTTATTCGCAAAATGAGCTAGACTATCTCTCTTGTCTTTAAACTGCGTCATGCGTGAAAGCTCACCAAAACCCGTGAAGTTGCTCAGTATCCATTGTAGTTCGCTATGAGCAGAGACATAACTTTGACGATAGATAAACGTATTGGGATTATTTATATCAAGTCCGGCAGCAACAAACACCTTTAGGTTATCGATGGTTTGTTGATACAACTTGCTGTGGTCTATAGGCGTCGTAAAGCTGTGTAGGTCAGGCACGAACATGTTGACTTGGTATTCGCCCGCATGGCGAGCCTGTAGTTCTATGACCGGTAAGATACCGCCAAGATAGTTACCGATATGAAATTCAGAATTCGCCCGAAGGCCTGTAAGTACGACAGGTGTGCTCATTGCTTGTAATTATACCTCATTTTACGAAGTACGGAGAGCGGTCCCGTATGGGCCCTGCAGCTAGTAGACCGAGCTCCACGAGTCTTTGTGTATTTTCACTAGCACCTTCGACTAACTGCCGTTGGCTTATGACTGTAGTTTCCTCATCTGGTGACGGTGTTTCAACAGTAAGCGCATGTCGTCCTACATTCGCTGCTTTCTCAGCCCACCGACCACCAAACGTATTTGCTAATCTCTGCTGAGCCAGAGCGATGAGCGCTAAATCTTCCGTAGAAGGTCCTTTTATTTCTGGTGCTGGCATAACGTATCCTTTGCTAAATATTAAAAAAACCGCCTCTTGGCGGTTCCTTTGTGGGTTCTAGTTTCGTTATCGTCGATATCGAGTATTAGAGCGCACTGGAGCAACCGCCAAGCTTTTGCCGGTAAAGAAATACCAATATGCGAAGTTGAGGATTGCTTTCATTACTCCCATGGTATTAGCTTGAGGATTGTTTGTCAAACCTAAAAATATATTTCTTCTTAATCTTATTTAAAGAGCTTAAACATCTCCTATATTGACATAAGCGCTAGTACACCCGCTGTCAATACCTCTTAAGGCGACCAGAATCCCGTTGTATTTAGTGGCTGAAAAGTTTTGCAAGTGGGCGCAGCCGGCATTACTACAATGTATAGAAACAAAAGAAGCCCCTGAATGAACAGGGGCTTCGGGAAGAGCAGCCGGATTGCCGGATTAACTCCGGCATCCCGCGCGATGAGAAACCTACTTGAAGTAGGTTTCTCCATTAGGGGTTAACGCTTCGTAAACTGGCGCTGCTTACGAGCACCCTTGAGTCCGAACTTCTTGCGCTCCTTCTCACGAGGATCACGTCCAAGTAAGTCGGCACGCTTCAGCGTACTCTTCAGGTCTTCGTTCATTGCAACGAGAGCCTTAGAGATACCAAGGCGAATTGCCTCGATCTGGCCGTCATGACCACCACCGGAAACATGTGCGCTGATAGCGTACTTATTTTCCTGGCCGAGTACCGTGAACGGCTGGCTTAGCTTAGCAAGAAGGTACTTGCTGTCCGCAAAGTACTCTTCAGCTGGCTTTTCGTTGATCATGATAGTGCCTTTACCGCTCTGTAAACGTACGCGTGCCGTAGCACTCTTGCGTCGTCCCAAGGCGTAAAAGTATGAATCTTGAGCCATGATTATTTACCTTCCTTAACTGATATAGCCTTTGGCTTTTGAGCCTCGTGCTTGTGGTCAGCGTCTGCATATATCTTAAGCCGGTCAAGTCGTGCGTCACGTAGCTTATTGACTGGAAGCATACCGCGGATTGCTTGACGCATAGCCGCAGTAGGGTCCTTCTCCATCTGCTCGGTAAACGTACGTTCGCGGAGTCCGCCAGGGAAACCACTGTGCTTGTAGTACATCTTGTCCTGGGCTTTTTTGCCCGTCACAACAGTCTGTGCAGCATTGATGATGACGACGAAGTCACCGGTATCGATGTGCGCGGTGAACATTGGCTTGCCCTTACCAAGAAGCAGAGTAGCAGCCTTAGCGGCTACGCGGCCAAGTGGCGCTTCAGCTGCGTCGAGGACGTACCATGTACGGACGACATCTGATGGTTTTGCACTATAGGTTTTTACCGTCTTCATTATTTAGTCTCCTCTGGTGTAGCTGGCTTAGCGGCCGGCTTAACAACCGTCTTCTTGGCAGCCTTTGCGACAGGGGCTTCCTTGAGGTCATCAACGAAGCTTACGCGTGCCAACTGAGCGTTATCACCACGGCGGGTACGAGTCTTCTCGATGCGTACGTGACCGCTATTGCGGCCAGTAAGCTTCGGTGCGATCTCATCTACCAGCTTGTGTGCGCTAGCGACAGTCTGCAGGCTACTGATAACCTGGCGGCGATTGTGTAAATCGCCTTTCTTAGCTTTAGTAATTAGCTTCTCGACATAAGGAACTACTTCCTTTGCCTTCGGCAGTGTTGTTTCGATCGATTCATACTTTACGAGAGAATCTGCCAAGCCCTTCAGGAGGGCGCGGCGCTGATCAGTCTCGCGGTTGAATTTACGACCTTTATATCCGTGACGATGCATCTTAGAGCTCCAATTCCGCTAGCTTTTCTTTTACTTCGTCAAGTGCTTTGCTGCCGAAACCCTTTAAGTCGCGGAGTTCAGCGTCGCTGAGGGAAAGCAAATCACGAACGGTGTGAATATCATTGTTAACAAGCGCGTTGTAAGTACGTGCGCTCAGGTTCATGTCTTCGACAGAAGTATTCAGTGCGCCTGCTTCGTCGCTGCCGGACTCGTCAGAGTTACCGCTTACGGCATTGCCTACAGTAGCAACAGGTTCTGGAACAGCTACGCGAGTCTTACCAGCCAGTGCTGTGTACTGGTTAACAAGGATGGCAGCAGCTTCTTCAAAAGCGTCACGTGGAGTGATAGAACCATCAGTGTCTACAGTAAGCAGGAGCTTGTCTAGGTCAGTAACCTGTCCGACACGAGTGTTTTCTACTTTGTAGCGTACGCGAAGTACTGGGGTGAACACAGCGTCAAGAGCGATCATGTCACTGGCTTTACGAGCCGTACCTTCTTCTATAGTGCGGTAACCGCGGCCTACTTCAACAGTCAGGTCCATCGTGAAGTTTGCTTTGTCATCATCGACAGTAGCAATAACGTGGTCAGGGTTGACGACTTCTACGTCAGCGTTCGTCTGGATATCCTTAGCGGTTACGACGCCCTTACCTTTTTTAACAATACGCAGGTTCTGCGCGTCTGAACCGTATACTCGGAAACGAATTCCCTTAAGGTTCAACATGATGTCTACGACATCTTCTTTAACACCCGGTACAGTAGTGAATTCGTGTGTCACGCCTTCGATCTTGAAACTGGTAACTGCAGCGCCGGCAATGCTGGAAAGCAATACGCGGCGGAGGGAGTTACCAAGAGTCATGCCGTAGCCATTGTGCAAAGGCTCAACAGTGAAAGTAGCACTATTGTCGCTGTGGTCGTCGACTGCAACGAGTCCTGGGGTGTGAATGTGGTTTGCCATTTAGCTTCTTCCTCTCATTAAAAATTAGCGTGAATAGTATTCTACGATCAGCTGTTCATTGATATCTGGTTCGGCATCTTCGCGGGTTGGCGCACCGGTAACTTGGACTTCAAACTTCTTGCGGTTTGCCTTGATCCATTCAGGTGTAGCTGAAGGAGCTGGGCTTACATCGTCAAGCTTCTTGAAGTATTCAGTGTTCTTACTGTGGTCGCGAACTACCAGTACATCACCAGCTTTCATGCGAATAGATGGGATGTCAACGCGAGTGCCGTTGAGCAGGAAGTGGCCGTGGGTCACTAACTGGCGAGCGGCGCGACGTGAAGTTGCGAAACCTGCGCGGTAAACAACGTTGTCAGCACGCTGTTCAAGCAACTGCAACAGTACAGCACCGGATTGGCCCTGTGTGCGGCTAGCTTCTTTCATCAGGTTGCTAAACTGTTTCTCAAGCAGCCCATATAGGCGCTTGACCTTTTGCTTCTCACGCAGCTGTATAGAATACTGGCTGCCTTTACCAGGACGGAAGCGTCCGCCAGCTGACTGGCCGGGTGGTGTTGAGCGCTTTAAAAGTGCTTTGTGAGCTTTAGGGTGAAGGGCATAGCCTTCGCGGCGGCTCATCTTGACAATAGATTGAGTGTCTCGTGCCATGCCTAGATCCTCCGTGCTTTCTTAGGACGAACGCCACCGTGCGGTACGCCGGTAACGTCTTTAATGCTTTCAACTGAAATATCGAGGCCTGATAGGGCGCGGACAGCGGCATCGCGGCCAAGACCGACGCCTTTAATAAAGACATCTGCCTTAGCAAAACCGTGTTGCTGTTTAGCGATCTGAGCGGCACGCTCGGCTGCAACCTGAGCTGCGTAAGCTGTGCCCTTCTTGGAACCGCGGAAACCACAAGCACCAGCGCTAGAAGCTGCTAGTACGCCGCCGTTGTTGTCGGTGAAAGTAATGATAGTGTTGTTGAAGGTAGCAAGAACGTGCACCTGTCCCGCTGGGACACTGCGCTTCTGCTTCTTCTTTGTTGTCGATTTAGTTGTAGATGTATCTGCCATAATTTAGTCCTAGGTCTTTGATGCCACCTTCTTAGCGGTACCACCGACAGTTAACTTCTTACCGCGACGAGTGCGGGCGTTGGTCTTGGTTCGTTGACCGCGGCTAGGAAGGTTTGCCTTGTGGCGCAGGCCACGATAGCTATTGATGTCCTTGAGACGCTTGATGTTCCCACTGACCAAACGCTGTAGTTCACCTTCAACCGTGTAAGAGTTGTTAATGATTTCCTGGATACGGCCAATCTCTGCATCTGTCAGATCTTTGACGCGTACAGTGGGCTCGACTTTGGCACCAGCCAAAATGTCGTAACTGCTCTTTTCACCAATGCCGTGGACATAGGTAAGAGCAACCCACACTTGCTTTTCAGTTGGAATAGTAACTCCAGATATACGAGCCATACTTACCCCTGCCT
Organism: Candidatus Saccharimonadota bacterium; assembly: GCA_028289265.1. GTDB lineage: Bacteria > Patescibacteriota > Saccharimonadia > Saccharimonadales > UBA4665 > UBA4665. Next base: position 6,900 of record JAQGGU010000040.1, read on the forward strand.
CTGCTTGTGCTTAGGTTTTAATTTGTTGATGACATACAGACGTCCCTTGCGGCGGACGATCTTGTCATCTGGACTAATCTTTTTGACACTTGCACGTACTTTCATACGGATCATTGCCTTTCTGTGTAACGGTAATGACACACTGCTTAAAATTTTAATAAAATGTAGATCTTTTCAGATACTACGATTTGCGATAGGTGATTCTTCCCTTAGTAAGGTCATAAGGGGTCAACTCAACCGTTACGCTGTCTCCAGGTACAATGCGGATGAAATGCTTCCTCATTTTACCGGCGACGTGAGCTATGATTTGATGGCCATTCTCGAGTTCAACACGAAACTGAGTCCCTGGTAGGGTCTCTACTATTGTTCCTGTCAACTCGATTACTTCCTTATTTGTAGCCATAAATATAACAAGTTCTAATTATAGCAGAATTGACTACAACCTGTAAAGAGTAAGTAGATAATATATATCAGTACAATTTAATCCTGGATACTTGTAAGTAAACAAATAGCCCTGGCTTTTTCGCGCAGGGCTATTTTGATGGGATCTTTTTATTCTACTTTTTGCGGCGGGTAGAAAAGAGACTGCGGAATGTAGCACGATCAGCGGTGCCGGACTCGAAGTTGTCAGAGGGGTCCTGTATGGTGCGGTTCCAAGGCATGCGCAGTAAACGCCGCTTGCCCTTTGGAGAGCCCTCATCTGCATTATCGCCTTCCGTAAAGAAATCTGGCTGCGAGTACTGGTCATAGGTCACCATGAGTGCACGGGATTCAATAGCACGGAGTGTCTGTAGCGCGACTGATACAAGGATCAGAACACTCGTACCACCAAGCGCGATGCTGGCGCTTAGGAACATCTGCGCGACTATGGGCATCAGAGCTAACAACCCGAGGCTGAGCGCACCGAAGAATGTCAAACGGTTAACGATCTTTGCAAGGTGCTTCTCAGTCTGCGCGCCGGAGCGTACGCCTTCAATGAAGCCGCCTTGCTTGTGCAGATTCTCGGCAATCTCTTTCGAGTTGAAAGTAATGCTGGTGTAAAAGTATGTGAAGAGAAATACCAGTAAGAAGTATGCCGCTGGGTATATGTAGGAATGTAAACCACCCGCAGCGAAAGCTTGGGCACTACTTGGAGGCGTAAACCATACTTGTAGGTTTTGGGCCAACTGCTGTAAATGGGCACTGCTGTTACCTGCAAGCAACTGGCCTGCAAAACTTGGTACACTTAGGAATGCGACAGCGAAGATGATCGGTACGACACCCGCAGTGATAAGCTTGATGGGCAATATAGTAGTAACGCCGCCGTAGGCGCGGCTACCTTGGACGCGCTTGGCATAGTTGACTGTAATCTTCCGGGCAGCTTCGTTTAGTTTCACTACCAGCCAGGTCACAATTAGCACTGCGAATAAGATGAGCAGTCCGACACCGAGTGCCTTGCCATCGACAGGCAGTGTCCATCCAAATAACGTAAAAGTTTTATCGCCAGCGAATATACTGTTCCATAGACTGCTAACCGTACGTGGCAGGCTGCTCACGATACTTACGGTAATAAGCAGCGAAATACCGTTTCCAAGGCTTTGCTCGGTTACTAGCTCACCAAGCCACATAAGAAGCATAGAACCACCGGTAAGGGCGGCTACCATAAGTACCCATTGGGCAAGGCTGGCATTGGCGGTAATATCACCAATTCCACCTAGCTGGGAGGCATACTGACGAATCAGGTATACGGCACCGATAGACTGAATGATTGCTAAGGGGAACGTCAGGATACGGGTAATCTGGTTGATCTTCTTCTGGCCGTACTCACCCTCTTTCTGGAGGGCTTCAAGTTTTGGTATAGCCTTGGTCAACAACTGCATAATAATCGAGGCATTAATATACGGTCCCAGACCAGCAATCATAATAGAAAAGTTCTCGATAGCTCCACCAGAGAGCACATTCAGGAAATTTAGAAATTGGGGCGAGTTGCCGTTCTGGAAGACATTTGACAGCACCTGCTGTAATGTTTGCGGATCACTAATCGGTACAGGAATATGCGCCAGAATACGGTACACCAGCAATATGCCAAGCACGGCTAAAACGCGCTTACGCATATCAGGACTTTTCAGCGAGCGGCCAATTACTTTCCAGTTCACGAATCTTACCCCTTAATCTATTTATTTTGTTTAAGTATACCCCTAGACGCCTACGTCCACTATAGATTGCAGTAAAAACTACCTCTACCTATAGTGACTAGGCTGGCTTATCAGCCTTCTTTGAAGGACGGCCAGTGCGAGGTACAGACTTAAAACTACCACCTGCGTTCTCAAGCGCTTCGATAGCTTTGCTGCTGGCGGATTGAAGTTCGACTGTAACAGCCTTGCTTACTTCACCTTTGGCAATAAGCTTAACATTTACGTATGCGCTACTGATGAGACCGGCTTCAGCAAGTACTGCAGTCGTTACGGTCTTACCGCTGAGTGCGTTCAGCTGGCCAGTATATACATTCTCCGCGGCTGTTCGGTGGCTACGGAAGCCAGGAAGCTTAGGAAGTTTCTGCATAAGCGGATTCTGTCCACCAGTAAAACCTGGCTTAGCTTTTGAGCCGGTACGGGAGCCATATCCCTTAGTACCACGTCCAGCGGTTTTACCCTGGCCAGCAGCGATACCGCGGCCAACGCGCTTACTTGATTTAGCGCGTGAACTGATGAGTTCGTTGAATTTCATTATTTTGCCTCACTTTTTGCAGCTGTTTTTGCAGCTGGCTTCTTAGCAGGTTTTGCTATAGTAGTAATCCACTTGCTGGCAGGAACGATGCTCTGCAGTGCTTCGATAGTCGCATACGCAGTGTTAGCCTTGTTGGTTGAACCAAGAGACTTGCTAAGCGCGTTGCTGATGCCGGCTACTTCTAAGATAGTTCGTACGACACCGCCGGCTATAAGACCGGTACCGGCGCTAGCTGGTTTGATGAGGATACGGGCACCACCAACTTTTGCTTCGACGTCATGCGGTAGCGTACCCTTATAAAGAGGAACGGCGATCATGTGCTTCTTAGCAACTTCAGTAGCTTTAGTAACAGCTGCAGTAACGTCTGCACCCTTAGATATGCCAATACCGACACGGTTTTTGCGGTCACCGACGACGACTAACGCGCGGAAACGGAAACGACGTCCGCCCTTAACGACACGTGCGACACGGTCGACGTGCAAGGTGCGCTCATCGAACTGCTTCTCTTCAGGAGCCATCTCAGGACGGCGAGAACGGCGATCATTACCGCCACCACGCTGACCACCACGACCCTGGTTTCCCTGAGCAGGACCGGTTGCTGATGTTGGTTGTGTAGTTTGTGCTTCCATTAGAATTCCAATCCTTCTTTACGAGCTGCGTCGGCTAATGCCTTGACGCGGCCATGATAGACGCGGCCACCGCGGTCGAAAACGACTGCTTTGACTTTGGCTGCTTTTGCTTTCTTAGCAATCTGCTCGCCAACCCAGGCTGCCTTGTCGGTCATAGTGCCGGTAGCTGCCTGTTGGCAAACTGTAGAAGCGTAGGCGATTGTCTTGTCGGTTGTGTCGTCGATAACCTGTGCAGTGATGTGCAGGTTACTTACAAAGACACTCAGACGTGGACGTTCGGCAGTACCGCTAACTTGGCTACGGATACGCTTTTTGCGAAGAGTACGGTTCTGTAGTTTGTGTGCTAGGTTATTCATAGCTACTTACCTACTTGTCCTTTCCTGATTTACCAGACTTGCGAATAATGCGCTCGTCGGAATATTTAATACCCTTACCCTTGTATGGTTCAGGCTTCTTGAGTGCCCGGATTTCAGCTGCGACCTGGCCGACCTGCTGCTTGTCGATGCCAGTTACTGTAATGGTGTTCTGTTCAACGGCGGCACTAATGCCGGTAGGCAGCGCGAAGTTAACATCATGGGAAAAACCAAGGTTTAGCTTCAGCCCGGCGCCAGCTGGGGCGACGCGGTAACCAACACCATTGATCTCAAGCTTCTTAGAGAAGCCATTAGTGACACCTTCCACCATGTTGTTGAGTAAGGCGCGCATCAGACCGTGCTTGGCGCGGTTCTTTGGCTCATCATTTATACGAGTGACGATAATGTTACCATCTTCATTAGTGACCGTAACACCTTCCATCGTGAATTGCGACAGTGTTCCCTTCGGCCCGGCCACTGTGATAGTGTCAGGGTCGATAGTGATTGTCACACCGGATGGGATAGCGATCGGCAGTTTTCCTATACGACTCATTTCTTATTCCTTTTGTCTCTAAAGACTGTTTAGTAAACCTTACAAATTAATTCACCGCCAACACCTTGGTTCTTGGCTTCAACACCAGTCATCATACCCTTTGAGGTACTGACAATAACAACACCACGACCGCGCTTGACGGTTGGGATTTCCTTGGCTTTAGTGTAGAAACGGCGGCCAGGCTTGCTCAAACGTACAATCTCGGTAATACGGGCATTCTCGGACTCACTGTTGATAGTGATAGTCAAAGTTTTGCCAATAGTAGCGTCACTGACGCTGACGTCAGTCAGGAAACCATTGTCCTTAAGCAGACGTGCGACAGCTTCTTTGACGTTTGAGTGTGGCATGCTAACTTCGCTCTTACGAACAGCAATCGCGTTGCGTATACGGGAGAGCATGTCAGCGATGGGGTCTGTAGATGTGATCATATCCTAAGTTCTCCTTTCTACCAACTTGATTTAGTTACACCAGGGATTTCGCCCTTGCTTGCATATTCACGGAAAGTGATACGGCTGAGGCCGAAGGTACGCATGTACCCGCGTGGCCGGCCAGTAATGGAATCACGGTTCTTCCAGCGTGTTGGGCTGGAGTTGCGAGGCAATTTTGCCAATCCGTCCTGGTCACCAAGTGCTTTAAGCTCCGCACGCTTTGCGGCGTACTTCTTAATCATCTTCTGCCGCTTTAAATCGCGGGCTATTGCTGATTTCTTAGCCATTACTTGGCCTCCTTTTCAAATGGCATGCCGAACTTCTCAAGAAGTGCGCGGGCATGTGCTTGTTCCTCTGCTTTAATCACCATAACGGCCTGCAAACCATGTGCAGTCGTAGTTTCTTCAAAGGTTAATTCTGGAAAAACAGACTGGTCGGTCAGACCGAGGCTATAATTGCCCTGACGGTCAAAAGCTTTGGCGCTGACACCGTGGAAGTCACGCAGACGAGGTAATACGACAGTCAATAAACGGTCGAGGAATTCGTACATACGGTCACCACGGAGAGTAACTTTGAGGCCGATCTTGTTGCCTTCACGAAGTTTGAAGGTAGCGATGCTAAGGCGTGCTGTGGTTTCTACGGGCTTCTGGCCAGTGATCTTTGTCAGAGTGTTGGTAGCGACTTCCATAAGGCGCTTGTCATCCTTGGCACGACCAAG
>JAQGGU010000051.1 GCA_028289265.1 Candidatus Saccharimonadota bacterium
CTGACATGTCTTGCGCTATACGCCTGTCTTGGACCGCCAACTTTTAGTGACTCAAAGCCAGAGTCTAATCCGCTGGCAACAAAAATTGCAAGTCCAACGATAACAAATATGCCAACTCCAATGACCACAGAGATGCCAAGTCCGTCGCCTGTCGAAACCACAAATTCCGCGCCTGCTTCAACAACGGAAAGGCAAGTGCCGGCAGGCTGCTCAATATATTTCAATACAGCAACATATCAGAACAATGAGTACGAGGTATGTACGGCCTATGTCGTGAACGCTGCGGAAGTAGCACTCCAGGGTATGTACAAGTTTGGCAATAATAGTTTTGATATTCCGGCGCAGGCTGCAAGGCATCACTTTGAAACCCGATTTTGGGGCGAGCCGCGCCAATCCGTAGAGAACGAAGTGGCAACCTGGCCTGAAACCGATCGTGTCTTAGGCAATAGCGTTGAAGAGTCAGTATCTGCTATATCAGTAACTGTTGACTTGCAAGATAATAGGGCTCTTCTCAGCACAGAGGAGAGCTGGAAAGTGACTGCGCCTGATGGCACGGTGTTACATGACGATCAGCTGCATGTTAAAGATATCACTATGTGTAGTGGTAAGCTGCCGGGCCATCCCTTGCACGAGTGGATGGTTGTGAGCAGATCTCGACTGCCGGACTTTGATTGTACCGGTTTCGATAGGGCTAATGGCATAGAGCCGTAATCTTCTTGAGCGGTGTGCGAACTTTACTCTGCCGTTCTGTAAGCATGGCGTAGATCTTACGATCCTATTTAGAGGGAGTTTAGGTTTAAGCACTTTTGATAACGGCCTTCCTGTGTCTTCTCTATCGGACCAGTCTATTCCTAATGAGGTATAAACTTTTACGATCAAGCTGCTCCGACCAAAGGCACTAAGCCCTTTCCAAATGATGCTTTTCGGTAACCTTGTTTCTATAAATTTGTGTATTGTCACGCTTATGTCTATTATTAGTGATATGTCCATAAACAATTACGGCAACATTTTAGTTAGATGCCCCATGCCTGGGATGGAAGACGTGGCCCCTGAACGCCTGGACACTTTTATGCAAACTGAGATTGGCCAGCGGGTGCTAGGTCCATCCTTAGACAACGTAGAGGTTTTACTCGAAGCCGGGATGGGAGAAGAGCAAGCACTGACCATAGCACTCGGTGCGGCTGCCGTACGTGATGATGAGGGTAGGATTATGAGAACGCCCCCCCAGGAAGCTAACGCCTCTGTCGGCACTTTTCAGCTCGCCGAATCTAAAAAAAAATGAGCCCAAGTCGACTGACAACCTAGTAGAAATTAACTACGAAGAAAAACCACGTATATCTACGACTATAGCTAAGATCGTAAGGCCTGACGCACATATTGAACCGGAGGCTGAACAATTATCCGTGCCAAGTACTATTTCGCACAACTCAGAAGGAACGAAAGTTGAGAAATGGGAGATATATGAGACTGAATACGTGGAGCAGAAAGTGTTTTTGCCGGAAGCGGTCTTACAAGTTAAGGAGGGTACTGCCGAGTCTACATTTCTCGGCATGCCGAGAATAATCGAGGACACGGCTGAGCAAGAAGCGGATACCAATGTAGCACCAGAAAGGACTATTGTGTCTGAAGCAGGGCTTATTCGGAACCCAGTCCAGGTGGCCGAAAGCCAAATTGACCAAGAAAAGATAGTCAGTGAGCCCGACCCTGTTGACAGGGAAATGATATATGAGATCGAAGCCGACTGCCCGGATGATGAATTTGGGCTAGACGCGGCAGTTTTGGCTATTCAGATATCACCCGACGAAGCTAATGCGAAAGTTACAGATATGTTTCACGAGCCTTCAGCAGACATAGACGAAGAATTGGGGTTAATGTTTGATTCGGAAACGATAGAAATATATCAACAGCTGACGGTTTTGGTTGCTGACGCGGAGGCGACACGATTAATATCTGAGATATCGGAAGTGCCGGAAGATGGCGTTGCAATAGAACTTGAGCCGGTGATATATGCTGGCGAAGTAACTGTATCCGATTTTGATGCCTTTCTTGCTGCCCGGCCTGCCGTCGAAAAGTCTGTAACTCTAGCGGCTATCCAAGAACAGGCTAATGAACAGCCGCTGGAACAGACTCTCGCACTGCTAGTGGAGTATATATCCGGGCAAATGGAAGCGCCTGAGCAAAACCCATTACCGATGATACTGCAGGAAATAAAAATGATGCTACCTGCTTGCAATGACCAGCAAGAAACGCTGTCGAGTACAGTGCGCATAACACCCGAAATGACCGAAAAACTACTTATATTACTGAGCACCTTGGGATACCGGAACTCCGGAGAAGTATTGGTTGAGTTTGTATCGGGAACCGGTATTGAGTTTTTGTTCGATTTCCTCGAATATATTTGTGAAATTACGGGTGATGATAGACTAGAAATTTTGATGGTTTCGGATACTACTTTGATAGATGATGGGGATGAAACAAAGCTTCGCTTGAGCAAACTGCTTTTTGGACTTATCGCCCAACAAAGCTTTTCGCATTCCATCGGTGCATGATCTTTACCTTGGCCTTATTTATTAGTACAAGCCCTACCGTACAGCAAGACCTGTATGGTTTTTGTCTGGCTATAAGGTTGTTAGAGTTTGAAGACAACTTTGGTCCAACTCTCGCCGCGGCATAAGTAAGTAACTTAACAGACGAGGTGATGGTCGAGGTAGATAATGAAGATAAACGGATAAAAGTGGGGAAGTTTAGAAAATATTTCCTGAAGGGTCGGCGCCCAAGATTTAAGCTATCCCCGGCTGCTTAAACAAACGGCGAGGAGAGGTTTATGGCGGATAGGGCGGAGGATATTGGAGCGGCAGTATTGGGGATACACAATGATCTCTGGTGGATGGGTATTTTGCAGGGTGTGCTCGCACTGTTCTTTGGTATTACCGCGTTGTTTTGGCCTTCGTTGTCACTCATAACACTTGTGTATTTATTCAGTGCTTTTGTACTGGGTATCGGCTTAGTCGAAATAACATACGGAATTTTAAGTATAGGAAGACGAAGCACCTGGTGGATGAACCTGCTGGTAGGCATGATAGGTTTAGGCGTAGGTATCTATCTAGTTCGCCATCCCAATGTCTCTTTCGATACTTTCATTCTGGTGATAGGACTCACGCTTATTGCCCGGGGTTTGATTGATGCTACGAGATCTTTTACGGACAGGACAAAAGGTGTCAACAGGGCACTTCTGGCAATTGTGGGCATTGCTGCAGTAGTAGCCGGAGTTATTATTTTGCTGCAACCCGTCGCGGGCGGCGTAGCCTTCGTGTGGATTTTAGGATTATACGCCATGGTATATGGAGCTTTGACGATTGCAGTTGCACTTGAGGTCCACAATGAATTTGGCAGAAGATTTGGTGATGTGGCGTCCGTAGGGGAGCGGCCTGCCCCCCAACGGACTGCCTCGGCACGGGTAAGAGGATAAGTGGAGGTGGGATACCCTCGAGGAGATATGTATGGCAGACGGCATATGCGATATCGATGAGCAAAGACCTGCTACACATTCCATACGGGTGCGTCAGAGCGGTCGGGAAGCCACTCTGGAACTATGCGACGTCCATTATGAGCAGCTGCGTCGCCAACAATCACGGACCTCGCCATTTGAGTCTTTATTCTCGGGAAGTGAGCTCGGCAGTTTTTTGGGCAACGATTTTCCCGGCTTTGCTTCCAGTCTGGGGGCACCTTTGCCACGCGACCGCGAAGCTACAAATATAGAGGAGTTTATTTCTGAAAGCACTAAAGAAATTATCCAACAGGCCGCTGAAGCCTCTGTAAAGATGGGGCGGCGGGATGTCGACACCGAGCATTTGCTCTATGCGCTTACTGATAGCGATGTGGTGCAGGAAATATTTAAGCAGTTTAAGCTGAAAAGTGATGATATAAAAAGTTACATCGAGGCGAATGCTCCAAAAGGCGACCAAGAGCTTAAAGATGATGAACGGGTAGAAGTAACTGTTTCGCCCAGGGTCAAGCAGGTGCTGGAGACGGCATTCCAAAGCTCGCGCGAACTCGGCCACAGCTATATTGGGCCTGAGCATTTGCTCATTGGACTGCTGCAGGAAAATGAAGGATTGGCCGGAGACATATTACGTAAATACGGACTAACGCCTGAAAGCTTGCGGCAAAAGGTTGTTAAAGTCGTAGGGAAGGGGGCTGAAGAAGGCCGGGTGGAAACCCAATCCACGACGCCTCAGCTTGATAAATATTCCCGTGATCTGTCTAACTTAGCCAGGGAAGGTAAGCTTGACCCAGTCATTGGCCGAGCCAAAGAAATCGAAACTACCATCGAAATATTGGCGCGTCGTACTAAGAATAATCCGGTATTAATTGGTGAACCTGGTGTCGGTAAAACAGCCATAGTCGAAGGCTTGGCACAGCGGATTCAGAGCGGGCGTGTGCCACAGGTCTTGCAGGATAAGCGGGTGGTAGAACTGAGCCTGACATCCATGGTAGCCGGAAGTAAATATCGCGGCGAGTTTGAAGAGCGTATCAAAGCGGTGCTCGATGAAATTACCGCCCACCAGGATGAGCTGGTAATTTTTATCGATGAACTGCACACCATTGTCGGGGCTGGGCAGGGTGGCGGTGAAGGCGGCATGGATGTCAGTAATGTTATCAAGCCTAGTCTGGCTCGGGGAGAACTGCACCTGATCGGTGCTACGACCCTTAATGAGTATCAGAAATACATAGAAAAAGATGCTGCTCTTGAGCGGCGCTTCCAGCCAGTAATGGTGCCTGAGCCAACGGTTGAGCAGACTATAGAAATACTGCGCGGCCTAAGGGATAAGTATGAGGCGCACCACAAAGTGAAGATTACTGACGAAGCCATCGTTGCTGCCACCGAGCTATCCGATCGCTACATCTCGAATCGCTTTTTGCCGGATAAGGCCATAGACTTGGTTGATCAGGCTGCGTCGCGGGTGCGCATTGGTGTAGATACCCTTGATCAGGATATGGCAGAACAGGATGACGAAATCAAACGTTTGAAGCGAGAGCGGGAATATGCCGTAAATCACCGGCAAATGGACAAGGCCAAGGAGTTTGAAGAGCAACTCAAAGCAGCGGAGGACAAGAAGGAAGCTTCGTCCGGGAAGTGGCAGCAAGAGCGCGGCGTGACGTCGAAGTCTGTCATGGTAGAGCATATTGCCCAGGTAGTATCATCCATCACGGGCATTCCGGTAACTGAGCTTACGGAGGAAGAAAAGAATAGGTTATTGAAGCTGGAGGAGCGTCTACACGAGCGTGTCATTGGCCAGGAGGAAGCCGTAGAGGCGGTAGCCGACGCAGTGCGCATGTCTAGAGCCGGACTGACAGAAGGCACCCGGCCTATTGCCACGCTGCTGTTTCTTGGACCGACCGGCGTGGGCAAGACGGAGCTTGCTAAAGCCCTTGCACATCTCGTTTTTGGTGATGAAGACGCCATGGTGCGCATTGATATGAGCGAGTACATGGAGCGGCATAGCGTTGCCCGCCTCATCGGCGCGCCTCCTGGATATGTCGGTTACGAAGAAGGTGGCCAGTTGACCGAGCGTGTCCGACGGAGGCCGTACAGTGTGCTGCTGCTCGATGAGATTGAAAAAGCCCACCCTGATGTCCACAACATCCTGCTGCAAGTCTTTGATGACGGGCGGCTGACGGACGGTAAGGGACGCGTTATAGATTTTACGAATACTATTATCATCGCTACCTCGAACATTGGGGCGGAGGTTATTCAGGAAAACCTTGCCCGCAAAAAAGCTGAAAGAAAATCCTACGTCGATCTTAAGGGTGAGCTGATGGACATCTTGCGTCAGAATTTTCGCCCGGAGTTCTTAAACCGCCTAGATGAAGTGATTGTTTTTGATGCGCTCGACATAGAGCAAATAGAAGAGATAGTCAGATTGCAGCTGGAAAAGGTTAAGCGGCTAGCTCACGGCCAAGGGGTAGAATTGACATTTGAAAGCTCAGTCATCAAGCAGTTGGCAAAAGCCGGGTATGTACCAGAGTATGGCGCCCGTGAGTTGAGGCGACAGATAAAGAGCGAGATAGAAAATCGCTTAGCAAAAGAAATCTTGAAAGGTGATATAAGCGAAGGTAGTGTGGTTGTGATTGATTACGACCCCAAAAAAGGGATCATGTTTAATCCCGTACAACTTAACAAGAAGTAGACCCTACTCCGAAATATGGACTATATGTGGTAGTGTAGAGCCATGAACCGGGTTATCTTATCTGTTGTAGTGCCTGTTTGGAATGAAGAACAAAACATCGAGCCTTTTTATGAAGTGCTGGAGCCTGTTGTGCACAAGGAGACTAGTGGGGCTTACGAAATCATTTATGTTGATGACGGTAGTAGCGACAAGACGGCTGCTGCTATTAATGGGTTGATACGCCGCAACAAGCAGGTGAAACTATTGAGCCTATCGCGCAATTTTGGGAAGGAGATCGCTATGGCGGCTGGGATCGCGCAGGCAAGCGGAAAGGCTGTAATGACTATTGATGGCGACGGGCAGCATCCCCCGAAATGCATCCCGGAGTTTGTGGCGGCATGGAAGCAGGGCGCGCAGGTGGTGGTAGGCGTGCGAGTCACAAACCATAGTGAAGGTTTCATAAAGAAATACGGTTCCAAGCTGTTCTACTCGCTCTTCAATGGTTTGTCTGGCGTGAGCATGGTACCGGGCTCGAGTGATTTCCGTCTTATCGACCGCGAAGTGCAACAGGAGTTTGTGAAACTGCACGAACCACAAACGATCACCCGAGGACTAATTGACTGGCTTGGTTTCAAACGGGTATACATCAAATATGCTGCCGAAAAGCGCGTAGCTGGCGACGCGGGATATAAAGTGCGTAAGCTCATGCGTTTGGCGGTGAACAGTTTTGTATCGCTGTCCCCAAAACCTTTGTACGCTTTTGGATATCTTGGCCTCATTATTACTCTGGTCTCATTTGTACTCGGGTCGGCTGTAATTGTCGAGCAGCTACTGCTAGGCGACCCTTGGCAGTGGGAATTTACGGGCACGGCTATGTTGAGTATTCTCGTGCTGTTTTTAGTCGGTTTGATCTTGGTGGCGCAAGGGGTGCTGGCATTGTATGTATCGTATATACACACGCAGGCCAAGGACCGGCCGCTCTATGTTATCAATCGCCGGGAATCTGTTGGTCTTCCTACTGATAACTCGTAGATCCGGACTATACTTTTAGGCCTGGTCTCGGTTATACTTACGAGGAATTTATGAAGCTTATGCAGCGACTGAAGAGGGTAGTAGCAAATACAAGGTTCCAGCACGCTTTCGCCTGGATTAGCGTTGCTATTTTAGGTCTCACTACAGTCTTTTGGACAGTTTTATCTGTTTTACAGCATGAGCTGAACGCAGACCAGTTTATTGACGCGTTCCTTTTTGAAAGTACTGACACCTTCCAGTCGGCGTTATTCCCTGGTGCTCATACTTTTCTGATCAAATGGCCGTTGTTTGCCGTTATGTCGCTTTTCGGCTATGAAGCCTATGTATTCCTGGTAGCTACACTCGTGATGGTGCTGGTTACGGTAGGCGTTCTAGTATATCTTTTGCATAAGATAGAGCCGCGTCCTTTGGTGTTTGGCGTCTTATGTCTTAGTTTGGCCTCAGTCTTATTATTGGTACCAGCTCAGCCGTATCCTGGCGCGCTGTTGCCGACAAACTTCGGGATGACGACAACACGCAACTTGGAGTATGCGGTGTTTATCCTTGTGATGTATTTGTTTATGAAAGTCCGTAGTTTCAAAACGGTTACATTTTGGCTACTCATAGTACTTATGGCCTTGGTCATGGCAAGTGATAAATTATTCGCGGTGCTTGCGGTAGGAGGCGGGCTCGTCTGGCTCATAGGATATGCGGGAATACTACGCCGGAAGTCTGAAGCACCGCTTATAGGCAGATGGTTGCTTATGAGTGGTGTGGCTTTCACGCTGGCGAACGTAGTATTGCTGCTGCTTTCCTGGCTGGACGTCACGGGTATCGTAAATGAGAGTAACGCTTCACCTTTTCCTCTGATATCTTCACTAGGGCAACTGGCCCAGGGGCTTTTTTATGGAATTGCCGCGTTGCTCACGAATTTTGGCGCCAACCCCATCCATGGCGTGACGATTATTCGGGATATGCCCGGTGCGCTTGTGGATAGCGTGTTCAGCCCGACGATCCTGCCGTATCTGGTGAACTTTGGCCTTTTGCTGTTCGGACTGTTTGCAGCCGTCAAAGTTATTGCTGCCCGGCACGAAGACCGCGAGAGCCGCCTCGTCGTCCTACTAGCCGGTGCTCTACTGACTGCGCTTGCCGTGTTTGTGTTGACCGATCACCATTACCCGGTTGACGCGCGCTATGTTGCTATCGAATTGTTTGCGCTATTCGTGGCTATGGCCGCCTTTCTTCGAGGCAGGCACATCAGGACAAAATATATTGGCATCGTGAGCTTGGTCTTTCTCATAACGTTACCGCTAGGTATGTTACGGTCATGGCAAGAGTTCCGGGGTGGCCAGCAGGCTCTCATGTCCCAAAATGAGATAACCAACAAGGTTGCCCGCATCCTTGACACTGAGCGTATAGGACGGCTAATTGGTAATTATTGGGACGTCGTCCCTGTGAAGCCGCGGGCTCACGAAAGCCTGACAGTGCAACCGACAGAAAGCTGCGTTAAGCCAGCCCAAGTGCTTAATAGTACGGCCTGGTTCAGGAAACCACATACTGCTTCAGCGGCCTATCTTGCTGTGCGTGACCCCGGAAAGAGTACCTATGATGGCTGTAGTTTGGCGCGGTTAGCAGCAGAATACGGCACACCTAGCCAAAGAGTGTTACTGGCCCCGAACCCTAACCCTCCGTATGATCCAAATGTATTACTGCTTCTTTATAAAAACGGCACCAAACCGCTGCCTGAACAGCAGACCGAGAAAAAAGTCGAATTGCCAATGGCGCGCCCAGTGAAGGCGCTAAGTGAAAAAGCGGCATGTCCCAGTACTTCTCTCAATGTTGTAGCTCATCAAGATGACGATTTGTTGTTCATGAATCCCGATGTGGCAAATGATATAAAAGCAGGTAATTGTATACGTACGGTATATGTGACTGCCGGTGATGCCGGTGAAGCCGCTAATTATTGGAGTAGTCGCGAAAATGGCGCCAAAGCTGCTTACGCGGCGATGTACGGCGTCGAGAGTAAATGGCATGAAACCCGCGAATTACTCGAGGGACGCTTTGTGACGGTGTCATATTTGGACGGGGTGCCAAGTGTTGCGCTCCTATTCATGCGTCTACCGGATGGTAACATGCACGGCGAAGGCTTTGCCGGAACGCAAAATCAGAGCCTGCAGATGCTCGTCAGCGGACAGGTAACGACACTTACTACCGTGGACAATGGCACGACATACAGCAAAGAGCAGATTGTCGCTGCCTTGCATGGCTTGATGACTACGGATCAGGTAGCAACTATACGCACGCAAGGCTCAGAGGACGCTGCTGACGGGGATCATAGTGACCATCACAGCGTCGGTACACTTACGCAGTTGGCACGTGCTACGTATACAAGTGAGGTAAAGTTGGATACCTATATTGGCTATCCTACTATGTCGCAGCCAATCAATTTGAGTGATGATGTTATTGCTGACAAACAAGTCTGGTTCCTGGCTTACGCCAAGCATGATGGTGCTGTCTGCCAGTCGGTTAGTGAATGTGAACAGTTGATAACCTATGGCAGCTACCTGGCACGCCAGTACCTCGCGGTGCCAACAGTTCCGTCAGTAGCTGCCCCTTAGTTTATTTTGGTTAACGCGCGCGTTCAGTGTCTGTTTCATTTTGTTTTTTTCTTTGTTCAAGTGTGTGTTCTATTTTGTCGAGTATTTGTTCTATAGTCATGCGTGTTTGTTCCTGATTATGTGCGGTTTGCGAACTTTGTTTTTACGAGACTGTAACCTCAACAATACCGTCGCGGCATAGACGGCGCTGTCATTTTTTTTACTTTATGTACATTACAACGTGCCCCTCGGAGGAATTTCTAGTATAATTGCTAGGTCTTGTTCGCTCGTACGAGCAAAAGCGGCGCCTTGGCGGAGCAGTTACGCAGCGGTCTGCAAAACCGCGTAGACGGGTGCAACTCCCGTAGGTGCCTCCAAACTTTAGATAATAGGATACGATATAGAACATGGCCGGACCTATTGAATTAGCAGGATGTATCATTCTTGATGAAGAATCACGGGTACTTTTGCTGCATCGTCAGGCAGTTGGCAATACGGTCGGCCAGTGGGAAATACCGGGCGGTAAGGTAAGGAAGCGTGAGGAGCCTGAGGCTACGGCTACGCGTGAGGTACTGGAAGAGCTCGGCGTGGAGGTACGCATCGCAGGGAAAATAGGATCGGTTCTTTTCCGGCAGGATGACGCCCTATGTTCGTACGAATGGTTCCAAGGGGTTATTAGCAGTGGTACGCCCAGCGTAGAGGATTCGGATGTACATGACGGGTTTGCCTATCATGATTTACGTCAACGAGGGATAGGCTACATAGGCTTGTCGCAGGGAGCTGAAAGGCTGGCATGGACACTCCAGACTAATGAGGTTCAACTTTTTTAAAAGATTTGTATAATAGGCGCAAGGTGGTGCATGGGCGAGTGGCGGAATTGGTATACGCGGCGGACTTAAAATCCGCTGGTCTTAACAACCTTGAGGGTTCGAGTCCCTCCTCGCCCACCAGTATAAAAAGTCTTACCATTGGTAGGACTTTTTATATTGCAGGAGAGACACGAACCCGTCCCGCAAAGCGGAGGGTTCGGTCAAAAAGCTCGCGCGCAGGAGCTTGCTCCGATAGCCGAGCGGTTAGCGAGGATATATGCCGAACCCGAGAAAGCCGGCCAAAAATATAGCTTTCTTGGCGTGAAGCTATAGAACGAGTGAAGTCGTGCGCTGCCCCTCCTCGCCCACCAAATAATAAGCTCCGCTGAAAAGTGGAGCTTATTATTTTGCTTGATGAAGAGGAGTCCAAACGGAATCGGCATGTTGGCACCCTCCGGGCTCTTGTACTCTAACTTGTAAACAATCCTCTACCCCATGTATCATTAAATCTTGAGAATAAGATCGTAAACAGAAGGGAAAATACCCCATGGCCGATGAAAAACAATGTCCGTTCTGTGACTGCAGCGAGCGAGTGCTAAAAGAAAACGACCTGGCGCAGGTTATTTTGAGCGATCCCCACAAAGTACCAGGGCATTTGCTGATCATGCCGAAGCGGCACGTAGAAAAACCCTGGGAACTGACTCATGACGAATTAGCTGCGATTTTTGATCTTATATTCTTCGTAGAGCAAAAAGTCATCGGCAAGTTGGGCGACGGTTGTGACATCCGTCAAAATTATCGGCCCTTTAATGAGCTGGGAGTTAAGCATGTCGTTTTCCATGTACTCCCTCGTTCGCAAGACGACTATTTGTACAAAGTATCTGAGCAGTACGAAAAAGACCTATATGTCGACCTCGACGACATGGAGCGAGACGCCGTCATCGATCTCCTTAAATAGGTGTATAATTCTACCAGTATGCAACGCATAAATCCCTCTTCGCTCCGTATGATGCCCTGCCGGGCATAACTTCTTCTCGATATTTTTTATTAATGCAGTTAAACAGGTACACTGAAAATATGAGCACAACTTCTAATTATTATGTAACCACTTCAATCCCTTACGTAAATGGCGAGCCGCATTTAGGTCACGCTATGGAATTCGTCATGGCAGATGTCATCGCCCGCGCGGCTCGCGCGAAAGGCTCAAACGTCCTCTTTAGTACTGGTACCGACGAGCACGGCGGCAAGATTGCTGAAAAAGCCGCCGAAAAGGGGCTTGAGCCGGAAGAACTGGCAGAACAAATGAGCCAGAAATTTCGTGATTTGGCTGAAGCGCTCGACATTAGTGCCGATCGTTTTATCCGCACTACCGATGAAGCTCACGAAAAGCGCGCCCAACTAATCTGGAAAGCGCTCAAAGACGACATTTACAAGAATAAATACGTTGGCTGGTATTGTACTGGCGACGAAGAGTTCTTCACGGAAACTGTCGTAAAGGAAAACAAGGGCGTATGTCCGGATCACAACCGGCCCTATGAAAAAGTAGAGGAGGAAAATTACTTTTTCCGCCTAAGTAAGTATGGCGATGACATTAAAAAGTCCATTGAGTCCGGGGCATTCCAGATCGTGCCGAAGACCCGCCGCAACGAAATACTGTCGGTGATCAATGAAGGACTCGAAGATATCAGTATATCCAGGCCAAAAAATAAGATAAGCTGGGGCATACCGGTGCCCGGCGATCCGCACCAGGTCATGTATGTCTGGTTTGAGGCATTGCTCAATTACATTACGGTGCTTGGCTATCCGGAGCATGAGGACTTCAAGAAGTTCTGGCCAGCAAACGTACAGGTCATAGGTAAGGGTATATTACGCTTTCATGCTGCTATTTGGCCTGGTATTTTGCTGGCGCTTGGACTGCCTCTAGCAAAATCACTCTACGTCCATGGCTATGTAACGGTGAATGATCAGAAGATGAGTAAATCGCTCGGAAATGCCGTATCTCCCTCTGAGATAATTGAAAAATACGGTGTTGATGCTTTCCGTTACTACTTCCTACGTCACGTCCCGTCTTACGATGATGGTGATTTCAGCTGGGATAAGCTGGAAGCGGCCTACAATAATGAGCTGGCAAACGAACTTGGTAATGCCGTCCAAAGAACGTCTGTCATGATCATGAAGTACCAAGGTGGCTTGATTGGGGATATTCCAGAGCCCGAGCATGATATAGCACAGTATCTGACCGCTCTCGAACACTACCGTTTTGATGTCGCGCTTGATGAGGTATGGGCCCAAGTACGCGGCCTCAACCAATACATTGAAGAAGAAAAACCATGGGAAGTCGCAAAGAGTGGCGATGCGGACCATTTGCGTGAAGTGTTGGCCTATCAGGCAAGCTCGCTACTGCAGATAGCGACGTTGCTGGAGCCATTTATGCCCAAAACTGCCCTCAGAATACGTAACGTCTTCCAGGAAGGCGTTATCCGACCGACGAAGCTCACGCTGTTTCCGAAGTTTGAAACTGTCGAAGAAGTGGCATAAAGGCGGCACACAGTGCAGTTAGTTGATACACATTGCCACATTCAGTCTGCCGGTAGCGGGAATGGTGAGCGCTTGACTCATGAAAAATGGACGAAAGCCCCCGAGCGCACCCCTGAGATAATTGTCGCAGATGCAGTTAGGGCAGGAGTTGACCGAATGATTTGCGTCGGTTGTGATGTAAACGACAGCCGACTAGCCGTCGATTTTGTACAGAATCATCCCGAGACTTGGGCCAGTATCGGTATACATCCGCATGAAGCAAAGCGTTATGTTGATGATAGTGCCGCCCTAAGCGATTTCTCGAGCCTGACAGATAGAGAGAAGGTGGTTGCTGTCGGTGAGTGCGGCCTTGATTACTATTACGGACATTCCCCACAGGTGGACCAAGCCAAAATATTGCGCTACCAGATTGAACTTGCGCTAGCCCATGACAAACCGATGATTTTCCACGTTCGGGATGCTTTTGATGATTTCTGGCCCATTTTTGACGATTACAAGGGCATCCGGGGAGTACTACACAGCTTCACCGACACGGAGGCTAATCTGGACAAGGCTATGGAGCGGGGCTTGCACATTGGCGTCAATGGCATAGCAACCTTTGCTCGTGACCCAGACCAGTTAAATATGTACAAAAAAGTCCCACTGTCAAGACTTTTGTTGGAAACTGACGCTCCTTTCTTGACTCCTTCTCCGTACCGTGGTACTATTTGTGAGCCATATCACATTAAAGTGATCGCGGAATTCTTGGGTGGACTACGAGAGGAAGCGGTGAGCGACCTCGCGCGCGTCACTACGGAAAACGCCGCACGGCTATTTAAGATATAAGATTATGTTCGATCATAGAACTCTACCCCAATCCACGGAAAATTATTTTGCCCCAGGTGGCCCTGAGGCTACTTTGCAGCAGCGCGCAACCCTTCTTAGGAATGCTATTGCCAGAGAGTACTATAGTGTAGCCGCCGCTGACCCTTCGGTCATAAGCCAGACTACTCCAGTAGTAGAACCAATGGCTGCAGTCGAAGAAAATACCTTTCAGGAATCCGCGTCTGCTGCCGGCGAAGCAGCGGTAAGCGCTTCGGTTAGCGAAGTGCCTGAACCCGCCGAAGGTCCCAACCTTTTCGATGTTGATCCTGCCCTCGATATGCTGAACCAGGATATGTTCCTAAAAGCTGCCCAGGAGGCAGTTGAGCAGGCGCATCGGGATGACCAGGAGTTACAGAATGCTTAATCTGTTTAGCTTCAAACAAAAAGCTGAACAACGCCGTGCCGAAATGTACCGCGCGCTTATTCACCACGAAGCAAAAATAGGCGGCGAACTCTTTGGTCCAGTGCCAAAAGGAAACCGTCGTGAGTTCTTCTGTCTCGATGAACACACCTGGGTGTGGCACGAAGAATGGAAGGGTGCTGACGGTAAGCGCCACTTTATGATGACCCGTTATGACGTACGTCCAAATGGCGTCGTCAAATCTCAGGGCAATAGCTCGTACCAGAGTTTGAGCCGCGATGAACTTCGCAACTTCCACCGGGCTGTTCAGATGTACGGCGAACAAGTTCTTGGCGAATACGACAGAATGCTTGCTGCCGCTTAGGCGGCTCATTCTGGTTGCGCATTTTGGGCGCAATTCTGCGACTCCGGTCTTCACCGTATGGTAAATACGGCTCAGACGCGTCGCTTGAATTACACCCAACCTGCACTAACCAGAATGACCCTTAACAGTGGTGGAGCGTTGACTGTTATACTGACTAGAGATGAAACAGATTTATTTAGATTATGCTGCGGCTACTCCGGTTGATCCGGAGGTTTTTGAAGTTATGCTGCCATATTTTTCCGAAAAGTTTTATAATCCTTCGGCTGTATATTTGGCGGCGCACGATGTATCGCGGGACTTATCAGCGGCGCGGTCGGCAGTGGCGCAGTGTATTGGCGCGCGTCCTGTTGAGGTGACTTTTACTGCTGGGGGTACAGAAGCGAATAACCTGGCTATATTCGGCGTGTTGGCGGCTTTTCCGGGTTCGAAGATCGTAACCAGCAGTATTGAGCATGATTCGGTACTGGAGGCGGCACGCCAGCATGACTGCACAGAGGCACCGGTAAATGAGCGGGGAATAGTAGATGTCGCTCGCTTGGAGCAGGTCATTGATGACGAGACGGTACTCATAAGTGTCATGTATGCAAACAATGAGATTGGCACCATACAGCCTATTCGCAATATCACGGCACTTGTTAGCCGTATTCGCTCAGAGAGGAAGGCTCGGGGAATAGCCCTGCCGCTCTATGTGCATACTGATGCGGCGCAGGCGGGAAATTATCTTGATATTCATGTCTCAAGGCTCGGCGTTGACCTTATGACGCTTAACGGCGGTAAGATATATGGACCGAAGGCTAGCGGTGTTCTCTATGTGCGTAGCGGTGTGGTGGTTCGTCCGCTCGTATACGGCGGCGGCCAGGAACATGGTCTGCGTAGTGGTACCGAGAACGTTGCGGGTGCTATTGGATTTGCGCGCGCATTAGAACTGGCGCAGGAAAAACGTGGTGACGAAACGCGGCGGTTGCAAGATTTGCAGCAGTATTTTATTTCAGAGCTCAAGACTAAAATCTCTGAAGTGGTTATCAATGGTTCGCTGAAAAAGCGTTTGCCGAACAACGTCCATGTCACCATACCAGGGGCTGATAACGAACGGTTGTTATTCGCTTTGGACGAAAGAGGTATTTTGGCGGCAGCCGGCTCGGCGTGTAGTGCGAGTAGTGATGAGGCCTCTCATGTCTTGTATGCCCTCGGGCTTTCAGATGAGAGGGCGCGGTCCAGTTTGCG